>JAHECD010000057.1:0-22827 GCA_024641945.1 Rubrivivax sp.
GGTTGGCGCTGACGTTGACCTGCTCGAGGCGGTCGGTGCCCAGGGTGATGCCCGGGAACTCGGTCGACAGCATCGCGCTGACATCGGCAAAGTCGGCCGCATTGTTGAGGTTGCCGGTGAAGTAGCCAGCGCAGCCGGTCACGGTGACACCGGCGCCCGACACGTCGCTGAAGCTGCAGGTGCCCGGCGAGGTAAGCGCCATGGCCGGCGCGGAGAACGCTACGAAGGCGGTGGCCAACGCAACGGAGGAAAGCTTGAACATGGTTTCGACCCCTAAAAGAGTGTTTTGAACTACTCGGACGCAACCTTGCGCCTCCGTGACCCGAAGTGTCCGAGCCAGCCCTGCATGACCGCAACATGCCGAGCCCCCCGGATCCGGGGGTTCTTACCCTGTTCCGGGGGGTACTTGCCAAGCAACGGCGGCACCGGTGCCGCGAACTAGAATCCGCGCTCCCGAACCCCACGACGAGGCCTCTGTCATGTCGATGTCCGACCGCGACGGCAAGATCTGGATGGACGGCGCGCTGGTCGAATGGCGCGACGCCAAGATCCACGTACTGAGCCACACGCTGCATTACGGCTGCGGCGCATTCGAAGGAGTGCGCGCTTACAACACGGTCAATGGCACCGCCATCTTCAGGCTGCGCGAGCATACCGAGCGGCTGTTCAACAGCGCCAAGATCCTGCGCATGAAGATCCCTTACTCACTCGACCAGGTGATGGCGGCGCAGCGCGAGGTGGTGCGCGTCAACAAACTGGAAAGTTGTTACTTGCGTCCGCTTACATGGATCGGCGACGAACGCCTCGGAGTGAGTCCGAAAGGCAACACGATCCACCTGATGGTGGCCGCGTGGCCGTGGGGCGCCTATCTCGGCGAAGAAGGCATGCGCCGTGGCATCCGCGTCAAGACCTCGAGCTATACGCGCCACCACGTCAACATCACGATGACGCAAGCGAAGGCGGTGAGCAACTACACCAACTCGATCCTGGCCAACATGGAAGCCACCGACGACGGCTACGACGAGGCCATGCTGCTCGACTCGGCCGGCTTCGTCTCCGAGGGTGCCGGCGAGAACCTGTTCGTAATCAAGAAGGGCGTCGTCTACACGCCCGACCTGTCGGCCGGTGCGCTGAACGGCATCACACGCGACACGATTTTTGCCATCTGCCAGGACCTCGGCCTCAAGGTCGTCGAAAAGCGCATCACGCGCGACGAGGTCTACATCTGCGACGAGGCCTTCTTCACCGGCACCGCCGCCGAGGTGACGCCGATCCGTGAACTCGACCGCGTCGAACTCGGCGCCGGCTCGCGCGGCCCGATCACCGAAAAGATCCAGTCCGCGTTCTTCGATATCGTGAACGGCCGCAATCCGAAATATGCCGAATGGCTGACGGCCGTCTGAGCCGGCCGCCGAACCATCGATCGAGTTGGAGCCCGACATGAGTGATCCCAAGGCCGTCGTCGAACTCTCCGCCAACGACCTGCAGGGGCCGGGGGTGGCCTTCTGCCCGAACCCCAAGATGCCCCTGTGGGCGAGCCACCCGCGTGTCTTCATCGACGTGGCGACCACCGGCGAAGGTCGGTGCCCCTATTGCGGCACGGTCTACCGGCTGCGCGCGGGCGAAAAGGTCCACGCGCACTGACCGCCCGCATGACTTCGAGCACGACGCGCGAGCGCGAATTCATCCTCACGCTGTCCTGCCGCGACACCACCGGCATCGTCTATGCCGTCTCCGGCCTGCTGTATCAGGCCGGCTGCAACATCATCGACTCGCAGCAGTTCGGCGATGTCGACGGCGACGATGCCACGGGCCTGTTTTTCATGCGCGTGCACTTCCTGGCGCCGCCGCAGTTGGCGGACGTGCCGACGCTGGACCGGCTCTTCGCCCATGCGCGCTCGCAGCACGGCATGGACGCGCGTTTCCATGCGGTGGCGCAGCGCTCGCGCGTGTTGCTGATGGTGAGCAAGTTCGGACACTGCCTGAACGACCTGCTGTTCCGCTGGAAGAGCGGCCTGCTGCCGATCGACATCCCCGCGATCGTCTCCAACCATGCCGACTTTGCCGAATTGGCCGCGAGTTACGGCGTGCCGTTCCATCACCTGCCACTGGTGGCCGGCAAGGATGCCGCCGCCAAGCGCACGCAGGAGCGGCAGGTGGAGGCGATCATCGACGCCGAGCGCATCGACCTGGTCGTGCTGGCGCGCTACATGCAGATCCTGTCGCCCGAGTTCTGCCAGGCCTTGGCCGGGCGCGCGATCAACATCCACCACAGCTTCCTGCCCAGCTTCAAGGGTGCACGGCCCTATGCGCAGGCGCATGCACGGGGCGTCAAGCTGATCGGCGCGACCGCACACTACGTCACGTCGGACCTCGACGAGGGCCCGATCATCGAGCAGGACGTGGCACGCGTGGACCATTCGCTGTCGGCCGACGATCTCACGGCCACGGGGCGCGACGTCGAATGCATCGTGCTCGCGCGGGCCGTGCGCTGGCACGTGGAACACCGCGTGCTGCCGAACGGCCACAAGACGGTGGTCTTCATCTAACGCCGCCCGAGTGACCCGAGATGGCCCGCCAGAAGGCCCAGACCGCCGCCCTGATGGCGTCGCCCGACGATACGGAGGCGCAGTTCTACGAGGCCTTGCAGCGCGGCGATCTCGAGCGCCTGATGGCCGTGTGGGCGGATGACGACGAGGTGGTTTGTGTGCATCCCGGCGGCCCGCGCGTGGTGGGTGTGGCAGCCATCCGGGCCAGCTTCGAGTCGATCTTCTCGAACGGCAACGTGCCCGTGCAACCCGAGCAGGTGCACCGCCTGCACACCTTGGGTTGTGCCGTTCACCACCTCGCGGAGCGGGTCGAAGTCGTTACCGACGAAGGGCCGCGCACGGCCTGGGCCCTGGCCACCAACGTCTACGTGAAGACGGCACAGGGCTGGCGCATGGCTGCGCACCATGCGAGCCCGGGGACGCTCGGCGAGCCGCCGCCGACCCTGGGCGAACCACCGTCCACGCTGCACTGATCCACGACCGATGGAGCGTTACCAGGCGCCCCGGTGGCTGCCGGGCGGCAACCTCCAGACCATCTGGCCGGCGCTGCTGTCGCGGCGCCATGCGGGGCCGGTGCCGCAGTTCCGCCGCGAGCGCTGGGATACACCCGACGGCGACTTCATCGACGTCGACTTTGCGCAGCCCGCGCCGACGGCCGCCGATGCACCTCTGCTGGTGCTCTTTCACGGGCTCGAGGGCTCTTCGTCGAGCCACTATGCGCTCGCCTTTGCCGACGCCGCGCGGCGCCGAGGGCTCGCCTTCGCGGTGCCCCATTTCCGCGGATGCTCGGGCGAGCTGAACCGCGCCCCGCGCGCCTATCACTCGGGCGACTTCGAGGAGATCGGCTGGATCCTGCAGCGCCTGCGCGGGCGCACGGGCCCGCCGCTGTGGGTGGTGGGCATATCCCTCGGCGGCAACGCGCTGCTGCGCTGGGCCGAGGAGGCCGGCGATTCGGCCCGCGGCGTCGCGCATGCGGTGGCGGCCGTGTCGTCACCCATCGACCTGGCGGCCGGCGGCCACGCCATCGGGCGTGGCTTCAACCGGCTCGTCTATACCCGCATGTTCCTCCGCTCGATGAAACCCAAGGCACTGGCCAAGCTCGCCCAGCATCCGGGGCTGTTCAGCCGCGAGCGCCTGCTCGCGGCACGCACACTGCACGACTTCGACAACGTCTTCACCGCCCCGCTGCACGGCTTTCGCGATGCCGACGACTACTGGGCGCGCGGGTCGGCCAAGCCGCACCTGCACCGCATCCGGATCCCGTCGCTGGTGCTGAATGCGCTCAACGACCCGTTCGTACCGGCCAGTTGCCTTCCCCGCCCACGCGACACCGGGCCGTACGTGGCGCTCTGGCAGCCCCGGCACGGCGGGCATGTGGGGTTTGCGCAGGGCCGCCCGCCCGGGCACGTGCTGGGCCTGCCGGAGGCCGTGCTGCGATGGATGTCGTCGCGTTGATGCGGCTTTGGGCGTAGGCTCGCGGCGATGGACGACATCGTCGAGGCCGCGCTGCGCAAGTGGCCCAACGTACCTCACTGCTACGGCTGGCTGGCACTCGACGCACGCGGCGACTGGTACATGCGCGACGAGCGCATCCAGGCTGCAGGGCCTTTCCCGCAGGTCAAGGGCAGCGTCGTGCGGCACGAGAAGCTGCTGGCCTTCATCCAGCGCAACTACGCACAGGACGACGCTGGCGCGGCGTTCTTCCAGAACGGCCCGCAGCGTGTCTACGTCGAACTGGAAGCCGCGCCCTGGGTCTGGCGCGTGGACGGCCTGCCCGGCGCCTGGCAGGTGGCCTCGCACACCGGGCGGAGGGCCCAGGTGACCGGTTGCTGGATCGACGAGCGGGGCCGCCTGTTCCTCGATACCGACATCGGATTCGGCATCGTGCATTCGCTGGACATGCTTCAGGCATCGCAGGCCGTCGAGGCCGGTGAATGGCAGCCGAAGGAGGTCGAGTTCGCACGCATGCCCGCGCGCTTTGGCTACGTGCTCAGGCCGCATCCGCAATGAAGGCAGTCCCGCGCGACACCGTGCGGGCCTCTGAGAGCCGTTCACAAACAAAAACGCCGCCCGAAGGCGGCGCCCGACGACCGCCGGGTCGGTCAGTTGGGCGCGCTGGCAGCGCTGGCCGCAGCCGCCGGTGCCTTGGGCTCTTCGAACTTCGCGCCGCCCAGGTTGGCCATGTAGACCAGAGCCCGTCCGATCTCGTAGTCGGACAGATCACCGCCGCCCTGCGGCGGCATCGCATTCTTGCCCTTGAGCGCCGAATTCAGAAGCGCGTCATAGCCGGTGGCGATGCGCGGGGCCCAGGCGGCCGCGTCACCGACTTTCGGTGCGCCTGCCGCGCCCGTGGCATGGCAGGCGGAGCACTGGGCCTGGAACGCTTGCTCGCCGGTCTTCATGACGACTGGCGCCGACATGTCCTTGAGCACGACCGTCGCCACCGGCGCGATCCGCCGCGCGACCGCTTCTTCGTCGAGGGCCGTGCTGCCCGCCGCGGGCTTTTCGCCCGACGCGACGTAGTTCACCAGCAGGATGATGATGATGATCGGCACCACGAAGGCGAGCAACACGGCCCAGATCAGCTGGTTGGGGGTCTTGATAGGCCCTTCGTGGGCGCCGGCCTGGTCGTGCGAATCGCTCATGAATCCCTCGATGTAAGCGGCCCCTCTGGCCGCCGATGCAACCCGCAAGTATAAGACGCGCGCTTGACGCCAGGACCGCCGCAGTAGAATGCGCGCTCTGGCGACCGTGGTGAAGTGGATATCATGCGGCCCTCCGAAGGCCACGTCGCAGGTTCGATTCCTGCCGGTCGCACCAGAGTCGGTCCGCCCCCGGCCATCTGTCGCCAGACAGATCAGCGGTAGAACGCCTCCACAGCCCCCTTGAGCTTGATCATCAAGGGCTGGCCCCGGCGATCGAGTGTCCTGCCCGCGGGCACCTTGATCCAGCCTTCGCTGATGCAGTACTCCTCGACGTCGAAGCGCTCCTTGCCATTGAAGCGGATGCCGATGCCGTGTTCGAACGCCGCCGTCAGGTGGTGCGGGCTGCGTGGGTCGGTCGACAGGCGGTCGGGCAGCGCCGGCCGGTCGGTGGGCGTCGGTTGAGGTTCATTCACGGGTGGGATCCTTTGCCAACGGATGAGGGTGCGTGCGCGTGCGCGTGTGCGTTTGCGTTTGCGTTTGCGTTTGCGTTTGCGTGTGCCGATTCTCGCGGCATCGTGCAAAGCCGGCCGTGAGGCGCTCGTTCGCGTCCGGGGCACCGACACCCACCTGCGTCCATCACGCCATCCAACGGGCGTGCGCAGGAGCCCACTTGCCGACCGCGGCACCACGTTGAAGGCGCTCGTCCAGGAGCAGGCACGCGGCGGCGTGATGACCGCCATCGACGACAACAGCGACGTGGAGTGCGGTCCCCATGCCGCCGGCCGCGCGAGCCTCACGCTTCCGGGCAAGTTGCTGCCCGGCAAGTCGTATTGACGGTAAGTCGGTGCGCAGCGCTCCTGCCGCTGCGGCGGGCGCGTCCTGACACGCGTTGGTGCATGCCGGTCGCGGTGCGCCCGTTCCTTTTGGGAAGCCGCGGTTTGGTGCACAGGCCGGCGCACTTCGCGCGTGCGCATGGGGTCCCGCTGGGCGTCGACGGTGCCGCGCCGCACGAATCGAAGTGCGTCTACGGTGCTTTGGCCCGCATCTTGCGATCCCCGGCCGCGGGTGGGGATGGGTCCGCAGGACCGATCTCGTGCAGATCGAGACTTTCAAAGGAAACTGAAATGGCCTATCTCGTGCCTTCGGAATTCGTGACCAAGATGGTCGACGCCGGCGAATCCAAGATCTTCATGTCCACGCGCGACACCGTGATTCGCGCCTACATGGCCGGCGCGATCCTCGCGCTCGCTGCGGTCTTCGCCGTCTCGGTGAACGTGCAGACCGGCTACCCGATCATCGGTGCGATCCTGTTTCCGGTCGGCTTCTGCATGCTGTACCTGCTGGGTTTCGACCTTCTCACCGGTGTCTTCGTGCTCACGCCGCTGGCGCTGATCGACAAGCGGCCGGGGGTCACGATGAGCGGCGTGCTGCGCAACTGGGGGCTCGTCTTCACGGGCAACTTTCTCGGCGCATTCACCGTCGCGTTTCTGATGGCGATCGTCTTCACGTACGGCTTCACGTCGCCGCCCGACAAGGTGGGCAAGGTCATCGCCGGCATTGGCGAAGCCCGCACGCTGGGTTATGCGAGCCACGGTGCGGCAGGCATGCTGACACTGTTCGTGCGCGGCATGCTGTGCAACTGGATGGTGTCCACCGGTGTGGTCGGCGCGATGATCTCGACCTCGGTGCCCGGCAAGGTGATCGCGATGTGGATGCCGATCATGGTGTTCTTCGCGATGGTCTTCGAGCACTCGGTGGTCAACATGTTCCTGTTCCCGTCGGCCCTCCTGATGGGCGGCAATTTCTCGATCATGGACTACCTAATCTGGAACGAGATCCCCACCGTGCTCGGCAACCTGGTCGGCGGCCTCATGTTCACCGGCCTGACGCTGTATGCGACGCACGTGCGCACCGGCGCCAAACGCGTGCGCGCTGCCGCGCTGGCGTGATTCGCCTGCCAGCTTCCCAGAACGCCCGGCGGCATGCCGCCGGGTGTTGATTCCGCGTCAGCATGCCGGGCCACCCCAAAGGCCAATCCGGGAAGACGCGGCGTGAAGGTGCCTACGTGAGCGCGCCGGGCCGGTCCCAAGCGCTCATGCGGGAGCGTGCAGCGCGGAGGGCAGTCGCGTGACGGCAGTCGCCGCACTGCGTGTCTCGGTCGGCCAGCACAGCGACAAGGGCCGCAAGCCGGTCAACCAGGACTTCCACGGCGCGCTCGTCCCGCCAGAGCCGCTGCTGTCGAGCAAGGGCGTTGCGGTCGCGCTGGCCGACGGCATCGGCAGCAGCGACGTGAGCCACGTCGCGAGCGAGTTCGCCGTGCGCGGACTGCTCGACGACTACTACTGCACCTCCGACGCGTGGTCCGTCAGGCGCTCCGTCGAACGTGTGGTGACAGCCACCAACGCATGGCTGCATTCGCGCACCCAGCAAGGCCCGCACCGCTACGAGATGGACCGCGGTTATGTCTGCACGCTGAGCGCCATGGTCATCAAGGCGACGACGGCGCACGTCTTCCATGTTGGCGATACCCGTGTCTACCGCGTGCATGCCGCGGGACTGGAGCAACTCACCCAGGACCACCGCGTGCCGGTCTCGACGGCACAGAGCTACCTGAGCCGGGCCGTCGGCTTCAACCCGCAGATCGAGATCGATTACGTGGCGCTGCCGCTCGAGTGCGGCGACACGTTCGTGCTCGCGTCCGACGGCGTGTACGAGCATGTCGACGACGCGTTCATCGCGCAAACCGTGCGGCAGGCGCAGGCCGATCTCGACAGCGCCGCGCGCAGCATCGTCGACGAGGCGCTGCGCCGCGGCAGCGACGACAACCTGACGGTGCAGATCGTCGTCGTCGACGGCCTGCCCGCGGCCGACGCCTTGCAGTTGCAGCGCCAGGCTGCCGGATTGCCGCTGCCGCCGATCCTCGAGCCGAGGATGGTGTTCGATGGCTATCGCATCGTGCGCGAGCTGCACGGCAGCAGCCGCAGCCATGTCTACCTGGCGCTCGACCTCGAGACCGGCGAACAGGTCGTGCTCAAGACGCCGTCGATCGACCTGCAGGGCGATCCGGCATACCTCGAGCGCTTCCTGATGGAGGAATGGATCGCCCGGCGCATCGACAGCGCGCACGTGCTCAAGCCGCGCCGCCGCACACGCGAAAACGCCTTCCTGTATGTCGCCTCCGAATATGTCGACGGCCAGACGCTGGCGCAGTGGATGCGCGACCACCCCCGCCCCGGGCTCGAAACGGTGCGCGGGATCGTGGAACAGATCGCGCGCGGCCTGCAGGCTTTCCACCGGCTCGAGATGCTGCACCAGGACCTGCGCCCGGAGAACGTGATGATCGACACCACCGGCACCGTCAAGATCATCGACTTCGGCGCCACGCGCGTCGCCGGGCTGGCCGAGGTGGCGGCGCCGCACGCGGGCAGCGAACCGTTGCTGGGCACGACGCAGTACGCTGCGCCAGAGTACTTTCTCGGCGAGGCCGGGACGGCACGGTCAGACCTCTTCTCGCTCGCCGTCATCGCCTACCAGATGCTGTCCGGCCGCCTGCCGTACGGCGCGGGCGTCGCCCGGGCACGCACCCGTGCCGCGCAACGCAGGCTGCGATATGCGTCGGTGCTCGAAGACGACCGCGAGATCCCGGCCTGGATCGATGACGTGCTGCGCAGGGCGGCGCACGTCGATGCGATGCAGCGGCACGAAGCGCTGTCCGAATTTGTGCACGACCTGCGGCACCCCACGCAGGACTTCCTGAATCGTGCCCGCGCGCCCTTGATCGAACGACATCCGGCGCTCTTCTGGAAGGCCGTCAGCACCGTTCTGGCGGCGGTCGTCCTGCTTCAGTTGATCGCACACTTCGCGCTCCCGTGACCCGGCCGGACCCGACCATGCCGGCGAACCCCGCCCGGTCATGTGGACAATGCACGACGATGAACAATGCAGCGGTCTCGCGGCGCCGCCGTCGGCGGGTCGATGACGACCCTGCGCCGGCCGGGCCACCGCCCGTCGCGAGCGGCTCCCGCCAGGGGCGCGCCGGCACCGTGTCGGCGTGACGCGGAAGAACAAAGCAGAAAGACCCGATCGTGAATCGACCCCTCGAACACCGCAGTACCCCCCGACCCCTCCGCCTGTTGACTGCCGTGGCCGTCGTGCTGCTCGCCGCCTGCGGCGCCAAGGACGCAGCCGCACCGGCGGCGCCTGCATCCAAGCCGCCGCCACCCGAGGTGGGTGTCGTCACCGTCTCGGTGCAACCCGTGGCCCTTCAGACCGAGCTGCCGGGCCGCGTGGAGCCGGTGCGTGTGGCGCAGGTGCGGGCGCGCGTGACGGGCGTGGTGCTGAAGCGCCTGTTCCGCGAAGGCAGCGAGGTCAAGGCCGGGCAGGTGCTCTACCAGATCGACGCGGCACCGTACCGTGCAACCTATGAAAGCGCGCAGGCCGCGCTGGCCAAGGCCCAGGCCAATCTTGCGCAGGCCTCGGCACAGGCCACGCGCTACGAGCCGCTGGTGCAGGCCAATGCGATCAGCAAGCAGGACTATGCCAACGCCGTGGCCGCCCAGCAGCAGGCGCAGGCCGACGTGGCAGCGGGCAAGGCGGCCGTGAGCAGCGCCAACATCAGCCTGGGCTACACACGCGTGACGGCACCGATCGGGGGGCGGATCGGACGTGCCCTCGTGACCGAAGGTGCGCTCGTGAGCCAGACCGAGGGCACGCAGCTCGCGACGATCCAGCAGACGAATTCGGTCTACGTGAACTTCACCCAATCGGCCGGCGAAGTGCTTCGCCTGCGCAAGGCCATGGCCTCAAACCAGCTGCGCCGCGCGGGTGATGGCGCGGTGCCGGTGAGCATCGTGCTCGAGGACGGCAGCGAACTGCCACGCAGCGGCAAGCTGCTGTTCTCCGACCTCACGGTCGATGCGACCTCCGGACAGGTCACGCTGCGTGCCGAGGTGCCCAACCCGGATGGCCTGCTGCTGCCGGGGCAGTATGTGCGTGTGCGCCTGTCGCAGGCCGAGTTGCCGGCCGGCATGCTGCTGCCGCAGCAGGCGGTCACGCGGTCGAGCCAGGGCGACACGGTGATGGTCGTCGGCGAGGGCGGCGTGCCCGCGACGCGGCCGGTCAAGGTGGGCAGCGCGCGCGACAACCAGTGGGTCGTGCTCGACGGCCTGAAGCCGGGCGAAAAGGTCATCGTCGATGGATTCCAGAAGATGCGCGGGCCGGGGCCGGTGAAGCCCGTGCCCTGGACGCCGGGCGGGCCGGCGGGGCCGGCATCGGCGCCTGCCCGCGCGAACGCACCCTCCGCCGCCTCGGCCGGCAAGCCCTGAGCGGAGCGCGCATACATGGCCCGCTTCTTCATCGACCGCCCGATCTTCGCGTGGGTGATCGCGCTCTTCATCATCGTGATCGGCTGCGTGTCGATCACGCAATTGCCCATTGCCCAATACCCACCGGTCGCGCCACCGTCGATCGTCGTCACGGTCGGTTACCCCGGCGCCTCCGCACAGACGCTGGAGGACAGCGTGCTCAGCGTCATCGAACGCGAGATGAACGGCTCACCGGGTCTGGTCTATACCGAGTCGGTGAGCCAGGCCAATGGCACCGGCACGATCACGCTCACCTTCGAGACCGGCACCGACGCCGAAATCGCGCAGGTCGACGTGCAGAACCGGCTCGGTCGCGCCACGCCGCGGCTGCCGCAGGCCGTGACGCAGCAAGGCGTGCGTGTGGACAAGGCGCGCGCGAACTTCCTGCTCTTCGTCGTGCTGTCGTCCGACGACCCGCAGCTCGACCCGATCGCACTCGGCGACTTCGCGTCGCGCAGCGTGCTGCCCGAGATCCAGCGCGTGCCCGGCGTCGGCACGGCGCAGCTCTTCGGCACCGAGCGCGCCATGCGCATCTGGATCGACCCGGCGCGCCTGGTCGGCTTCAACCTGTCGGCGGCCGACGTGAACGCCGCGATCCGCTCGCAGAATGCCCAGGTCTCCCCCGGCACGATCGGCGAGCTGCCACAGGAGGCGGGCCAGACCATCACCGCCAGCGTCGTCGTGCCGGGGCAGCTCGGTTCGACCGAGGAGTTCGGCAATATCGTGCTGCGCGCCAACACCGACGGCTCCACCGTGCGCCTGCGCGACGTGGCGCGCATCGAGCTCGGCGGGCAGAGCTACGGCACGTCGGCACGCATCAACGGCAACCCGTCCACGGGCATCGGTGTGCAGCTGTCGGCCACCGGCAATGCGCTCGCCACGGCAAAGGCGATCCGCGCGCGCATGGCCGAGCTCGAGCGCTACTTCCCCAAGGGCGTGAAGTGGGCGATTCCGTTCGACAGCTCGCGCTTCATCGACATCTCCATCCGCCAGGTGGTCGAGACGTTGATCGAGGCGGTGGTGCTGGTGTTCCTGGTGATGTACCTGTTCCTGCAGAACTTCCGCTACACCGTGATCCCCACCGTGGTGGTGCCGGTGGCGCTGCTCGGCACTTTCGGCGTGATGCTCGCGCTGGGGTTCTCGATCAACGTGCTGACGATGTTCGGCATGGTGCTGGTGATCGGCATCGTGGTGGACGACGCGATCGTCGTGGTCGAGAACGTCGAGCGCATCATGAGCGAGGAGGGTCTGCCGCCGCTGCAGGCCACACGCAAGGCGATGGGGCAGATCTCGGGCGCGATCGTCGGCGTCACGGTGGTGTTGATTTCGGTCTTCGTGCCGCTGGCGTTCTTCTCCGGCGCGGTGGGCAACATCTACCGCCAGTTCTCGATCGTGATGGTGTCGTCGATCGCGTTTTCGGCCTTCATGGCGCTGTCGCTCACGCCGGCCTTGTGCGCGCACCTGCTGCAGCCGGTGGAGGCGGGCCACCACCATGCCAAGCGCGGCTTCTTCGGCTGGTTCAACCGCGGCTTCTCGCGCACGACACATGCCTACGAGGGCCTGGTCGCACGCATCCTGCGCCGCGCCGCGCGCTATCTCGTCATCTACGCCGCCATCGTGGCCGCGGTGGCGCTGCTGTTCGCGCGCCTGCCGGCGTCGTTCCTGCCGAACGAGGACCAGGGCTACATCCTGGCCAACGTCCAGCTGCCGCCGGGCGCCACGCTCGGCCGCACGAACGAGGTCATCAAGCGGGTCGAGGATTTCATGCTCAAGCAGCCCGAGGTGGCGGACATCGTCGGCGTGCTGGGTTTCAGCTTCTCGGGTGTCGGCCAGAACGCCGGCCTGGCGTTCATCCCGCTGAAGGACTGGTCGCAGCGCAAGGGCGCCGACCAGTCGGCCCAGGCGCTGGCCGGGCGTGCCACCGGCGCGCTGCAGTCGGTGCGCGACGCGTTCGTGTTTGCGCTCAGCCCGCCGCCGATCCCCGAGCTCGGGCGCGGCACCGGGTTCACTTTCCGCCTGCAGGACCGCGGCGGCAACGGCCGCGCCGCGCTGCTCGCGGCGCGCGGCCAGCTGCTCGGGCTCGCCGCGCAGAGCAAGGTGCTGGCAGGCGTGCGGCCGGACGGGCTGGAAGATGCGTCGCAACTGCAGATCGACATCGACCGCGACAAGGCGAATGCACTCGGCGTGTCCTTCGACGCCGTGAACTCGGCCCTCTCCACCGCCGTCGGATCGAGCTACGTGAACGACTTCCCGAATGCCGGGCGGCTGCAGCGCGTGATCGTGCAGGCCGACGCCCCGGCACGCATGCAGCCCGAGGATCTGCTGCGCCTGAGCGCGCTCAACGCCAAGGGCCAGGCGGTGCCGCTATCGGCCTTTGCCAGCACCCGCTGGGTCACCGGCCCGGCGCAGACGATCCGCTACAACGGCTATCCGGCGCTGCGCATCGTCGGCGACGCCGCGCCCGGCCGCAGCACCGGCGAGGCGCTCGACGAAATGGAGCGCCTCGCCGGGCAGTTGCCGCCGGGCTTCGCCTTCGAATGGACCGGCCAGTCGCGCGAGGAAAAACTCGCCGGCTCGACCGTCTTCCTGCTGATCGGCTTTGCGCTGCTCGCCGTCTTCCTCGCGCTGGCGGCGTTGTACGAGAGCTGGTCGATCCCGCTCGCCGTGCTGCTGGTGGTGCCGCTGGGCGTGCTGGGCGCGCTGCTCGGCGCGCAGTTCCGCGGGCTGTCGAACGACATCTATTTCAAGATCGGCCTCATCACGATCATCGGCCTGGGGGCGAAGAACGCCGTGCTGATCATCGAATTCGCCAAGGACATCCAGGCCCAGGGCATGGGCCTGGTCGAGGCCGCGCTGAAAGCCTGCCACCTGCGCTTCCGCCCGATCCTGATGACGTCGATGGCCTTCATCCTGGGCGTGCTGCCGCTCGTCGTGGCCAGCGGTGCCGGCTCGGCGAGCCAGCACGCGATCGGCACCGGCGTGATGGCGGGCATGGCGATGGCCACGGCGCTCGGGGTGTTCTTCGTGCCGATCTTCTTCGTCGTCGTGCGCTCGGTCTTCAAGGGCAGCGAGCGCCAGCGCAAGATGTACGCCCACGAGGCGATGGCGGCCGCATCACGCGATGCCGGCGTGCCGGAGGACGCCTCATGAAAATGCATCGCACACCGAGGTCGACGCCGGCCGCAGTGGTGCTCGCGGCGGCGCTGGCTGCATCCGGGTGCACGTCGCTCGCGCCGACCACGACGCGACCGGCACCGCCCGTGCCCGCGGCCTACCCGATGGCCATCGAAAATACGCCCGCCGGCGGCGCGGTCGCTGCCGAGACCGACTGGCACGCGTTTTTCACCGACACCCGCCTGCACCCGCTGATCCAGGCCGCGCTCGAGAACAACCGCGACCTGCGCATCGCCGTGCTGAATATCGAGCAGGCACGCGCCCAGGCGCAGGTGCGGCGCGCCGACGAGCTGCCCACGGTGAACGCCGCGGCCGGCGCCAGCCGGCAGACGACCACCGACACGATCAAGAGCACGTACCAGGCCGGTGTCGCCGTCACGTCGTACGAACTCGACTTCTTCGGCCGCGTGAAGAACCTGAGCGACGCTGCGCTTTCGCAGGTGCTGGCCACCGAGGAGGCCCGCAAGACGGTGCAGATCGGCCTCGTCGCGGCCGTGGCGAATGGCTGGCTTGCGATCGTGGCCGACGACGAGCTGCTCGCGCTGACACGCGAGACGCTGCGCACGCGCGAGGAGTCGCTCAAGCTGACGAAGCTCAAGTTCGACAACGGCGTCGTTTCCGGCATCGACCTGCAGCAGGCGCAGTCGCTCGTCGAGGCCGCGCGCGTCACGCTGGCGCAACTGCAGCGCCAACGTGCGACCGACACCAACGCGCTGGCACAGATCGTCGGTCGCAGCGAGCCCGTACCGCCGCCGACCGACACGTCGCTCGCCGCGGTGACGCTGGGGCCGGAGCTGGCCGCCGGGCTGCCGTCGGACCTGCTCGAGCGCCGCCCGGACGTCCGCCAGGCCGAGCGGCTGCTCGCCGCCGCCAACGCCAACATCGGCGCGACGCGCGCGGCCTTCTTCCCGCGCATCACGCTTACCGGCACGGCCGGCAGCGCGAGCAGCGAGCTGTCGGCGCTTTTCAAGTCCGGCTCGTTCGGCTGGACGTTCGCGCCGCAGCTCGTGCTGCCGATCTTCGATGCCGGGCGCAACCAGGCGAACCTCGAGGCGGCGCAGGCTGCACGCGACATCACCGTGGCCCAGTACGAGCGGGCGGTGCAGGCGGCGTTCCGCGAAGTGGCCGACGCGCTCGCGGGGCGCGACACCTGGGGCGAGCAGTTGCGTGCGCAGCAGGCCCAGGCCGAAGCCGAGGCGGCGCGCGGCGCGCTGGTCGACCTGCGCTACCGCAACGGCGCGGCGAGCTACCTCGACGTGCTCGACGCACAGCGCTCGCTGTTCGCGGCGCAGCAGGCCGTGCTGCAGACGAGGCTCGCGCGGCTGCAGAATCGCGTGACCCTGTACAAGGTGCTCGGCGGCGGCTGGACCGAAGGAACGCCGGCAGCGCCGCAGGCGCGGCGTTAGACACCGGCAACGCCACCATGCCCGAACGACCCGCCGCCACCATCCGAACGCCCGGGGATCGTGGCGCAAGGCGCCTGCGCTGGGCGTTGGTGGCTTCGGTGCCGGCCCTGCTGCTGCTCGGCGCCTGCGGCAGCGTGCCGACCGCCGCCGGACGCGACGGCCCGCCGCTGGAGATTCCGCCCGGCCTGGCGCAGACACCCGACGCGGTGCCGCGCCTCGAATCGCCGCGCGCCGGCGGGCCGAACAAACCCTACGAGGCCTTCGGCCAGCGCTTCGTGCCCGAGACCACCGACGTCCCGCTGCGCGAGCGCGGTGGCGCCAGCTGGTACGGCCGCAAATACCACGGCCGGCCGACGTCGAGCGGCGAGCCCTACGACATGTTCGCCATGACGGCGGCACACCGCACGATGCCGATCCCGAGCTACGCACGTGTGCGCAACCCCGCCAACGGGCGCGAGATCGTCGTGCGTGTCAATGACCGCGGCCCGTTTGCGCCAGGCCGCGTCATCGACCTGAGCTACGTGGCCGCGTTGCGCCTGGGTGTGCTCGGCAGCGTGGCGCCGGTGGAAGTGGAGCGCATCACGAACGCCGAGCTCCGCGCCGGCCTGGCACTCGCCGGCGAAGCCCGCGCCGCGCCGGCCCGGGAGGCCACGCCTTAGGGCTGACACCGGGGCGCCGGCGGGCCTACAGTCGGGCGACGATGACGGGCGCCCGAATCTTCATCAGCTACCGAACGTCCGACGGCATGGACAAGGCCACCGCCCTCGCGCGTGACCTCGGACGTGTCTTCGGCGACGAGGCGGTGTTCCTGGACAAGGACGATCTGCGTGGCGGTTCGGCCTGGCGCGCCGAGGTCGGCCGCACGCTGGACGGGCGGCCGGCGCTGCTGCTGCTGCTGACACGCGACCTGCTCGGCGCACGCGACGCCGAGGGCCTGCTGCGCATCGCCGATCCGGCGGATCCCGTGCGGCGCGAGCTGGAGACCGCGCTCGAGGCCGGGGCCAGCATCATCCCCGTGCTGTGCGACGGGCTCGATGCGCCCCCCGACGCCCGGCACCTGCCGGCGCCGTTCCACCACATCGGCGAGCTCACGTGGCGCAAGCTGCGCGCCTACGACTGGGCGCACGATGTCGAGCGCCTGGTCGGCGACCTGAAGGCACTGGAGGTGCCGCCGCTGCAGGCCGCGCCGGCCGCGAATCCTGGGGCCGCGACCGGCCCGGCAGCGCAAGCACCGGCTGCCATTGCAGAGCAGCCGACGACGCAGGCCGCGGCGCGCCGTGCCACGGTGGCCCTGCTGGCGGCCGCTGGCGTGGCCGTCATTCTCTGGTGGAGCCAACGTGCACCCGTCACGCCGCCGCAGGCCAACGCGCCCCCGGCGCCCGGCCCGGCGGCCACGGTCGGCGGCGAGCCGCTGCCGACCGTGGGCGGACGCTGGTCTGCCGTGTTGTGGCAGGGCGAGCGCGTGAACGTCGTGCTCACGCAGACCGGCAGCACGCTGGCGCTGGCGAGCGAACCGATCGACATCGCGCAGCGCCCCGACTGGATCGAGTACCGCAAGTCCTGGCGCGAGCAGACCGGCCGGTCGCTCGACGCGGTGATGTACCGCGGCGAGGGCCGGCTCGTTGCCGATCCCGGCCAGGCGCCGGCGGTGGACATCGCGCTGCAGGTGCGCACCGTGCCCGACAGCACGAGCGCGGTCGACGGCGGCAACCTGAGCGCCACGCTGTCGCCCGACGGGCAGCACCTGACCGGCACGATCTGGCTCAACGGCAGCCAGTCGGAGCAGCCGGCGACACTCGAACGGGAGACGCCGAAATGAAACTGCACGCCTTCATCGCCATGCCCTTCGGCACCAAGCCTGGCGCCGACGGCCAGCCGATCGACTTCAACCGCATCCACGACGAGCTGCTGCGCCCGGCGCTGCTCAAGGCCGGCTGCGACGTCTTCCGCGCGGACGAGGAACAGCGCGCCGGCAGCATCCACAAAGACATGTTCCAGGAGCTGCTGGTGGCCGACCTGGTGCTGGCCGAGCTGACGATCGACAACCCGAACGTCTGGTACGAACTCGGCGTGCGCCACGCGCTGCGTGCGCGCGGTGTCGTGCTGGTGCAGTCGTCGCGCGGCGGCAAGGCCGTGTTCGATACCGCGGGCGAGCGCAAGTACACCTACAAGCTGAAAGACGGCGCCCCCGACCCCGAATCGCTGCAGCAGGATATCGACGCCATCGCCGAGATGGCGCGGCAGACCCTGGCCGCGTCGATCAAGCGCAAGGTGAGCCCGGTCTACGCGATGCTGCCCAACCTGCACGAACCCGAATGGCGCAGCCTGCTGCTGCAGGACGACAACGAGTTCGGCAGCGTGTACGAGGCCTGGCGCGGGCGCATGGAGGTGGCGCGCCAGAAGCAGCGCGCGGGCGACATCCTCGTGCTCGCCGACGAGACGCCGACGCAGGCGCTCTGGCTCGAAGCCAAGCGCGAGGCCGGCAATTGCCTGCTGTCGCTGCAGCAGTTTTCGCTCGCGCTCGAGCAGTTCGACGCCGCGCTCGCGCTCGACCCCGACGACCGCGTGAGCCGCGGCAAGCGCATCGTCTGCCTCGGGCGCCTGGAGCGACACGAAGAGGCGCACGTGGCCGCCGGCCAGCTCACCGCCGACGCGCCCACCGACCCCGAGGCCTGGGGGCTGGCCGGGCGGATCGAGAAGGACCGCTGGGAGTCGCGCTGGCGCACACCCGACGCCGCGCCGGCGCAGCTGCGCGAAGCGGCCGAGGGCGAGACCGCCAGCCTCGAAGAAGCGATCACGCCCTACCACCAGGCCTTCATCGCCGACCCGTCGGCCTTCTACCCCGGCATCAACGCGCTGACGCTGCAACTGCTGCTGCGGCACCTCGGCGGCGAGGTCGTCGATGCCGACGTGGACCACCTGACCGGCGGCGTGCGCTGGGCGTGCCTGGCGGCGCTCAAGCGCAAGCCCAAGGACTATTGGGCACGCGCCACGCTGGCCGAGCTGAGCCTGCTCGTCAATCCGATCGAAAGCGTCAAGCGCGAGTACCGCAATGCGGTGGCCGCCGCCAATGGCGACACCTTTGCACTCGACTCGACGCGCCGCACGCTCGCGCTGCTGCGCGACCTGGAATTCCGGCCCGAAGAGACCGCCGCCGCGCTCGCGATCATGGACACCGAGATCGCGCGCCAGGGCGGGCGCTCGCGCACCACGCGCCCGCCGCGCTACGTGCTGCTCGGCGCCGGGCACATGGTCGACACACCGGCCCGCCCGGTCGCACGGTTCCCCGCAGCGCTCGTGCCCAAGGTCACGGTGGCGATCGAGACCGCGTTGGATGCCCTCGGCATCGGGCCGGAAGACCTGCTGCTGACGATCGGCGCGTCGGGTGGCGACCTGATCATCGCCGAGGGCTGTCTGAAGCGCGGCGCAGCGGTGCAGTTGATGTTGCCGCAGGCCGAGCCGCAGTTCATCGAGGACTCCCTCATGCGGTCGGTCGACGGCGCCGCCTGGCGCGACCGCTACTACGCGGTCAAGGCGAAGTGCGCCCAGCCGCCGCGCGTGGCCCCCGAGGAACTCGGGCCGGCGCCCGATGCCGTCAACAAGTACGAGCGCTGCAACCAGTGGCTGCTCTACACCGCGCTCGCCTGGGGTGTCGAGCGCGTGCGCCTGGTCGTGCTCTGGGACGGCGGCGGCGGCGACGGCCCCGGCGGCACGCGCCACATGGTCGAGGAGGTGAAGCGCCGCACCGGGCAGGTCCGCATCATCGACCCGAGCGCGCTCTGACACCCGCGTGCACGCGACATGACGACCGCAACCCCGCGCCCCGAGCGCATCAACTTCGCCGTCGCCCGCCGCTGCGGCGTCGCATGCCGCGGCTGTTATTCGTTCTTCGGCAAGGCCGACCCGGCCCCGGCGCCGTTCCTGCGCAGTGCGCGGGTCTTCGCCGGTGCCGGCATCCACACGGCCACGCTCTCGGGCGGTGACCCGCTCACGCTGCCCGACCTGCACGACTGGCTGCTCGGCCTGCGCGCGGCCGGCATGCACACGATCAAGCTCGATACGGTCGGCCTCGGCCTGCTCGACAGCAGCAACCGCGCGGGTCTGACACCGGCCACGCTGCTTGCGGCGGTCGACCAGCTGGCGATCCCGCTCGACGGCTGGTCGAATGCCAGCGCGATGCTGTTCCGGCGCGGGCAGGCCGATCTGCACGAACAAACGCTCGCGCTGCTGGCCACGCTCGATGCGCGGGCCGCGCCGCGCCAGCTGACCGTGAATACCGTCGTGCACGCGGGCAATGCCGGCGGCCTGCACCGCATCGCGCAGGCGATCGAGCCGCTGAAGAACCTGCTCGAGTGGAACCTCTTCCAGTACACCCCCACCGACCAGGCGAAGGCCGGCGCAAACGCGGACTTCGCGCTCGATGCACGCGCCTACGACGATGCCTGCGACGACCTGGCACGCCGCCTCGGCGCACCCGTGCTGCAGGGCTCGGGCGCCCGCATCAACCGGCGCAGCATCGAGGGCCGGCTCGGCCACTACCTGCTCGTGAACAGCGATGGGCTGGCCTGGCTGCCCGATGCACAAGGCCGCACGCTGAACCTGGGCCCGGTCTTCGACCGCGAGCTCGACGTGCTGCGCGAGTGGGCCGATGCGGTGAGCGGCATCGGAGTGGCCGCGTGATCTTCGTCAGCTACGCACGCGTGGATGCGGCGGCCGCGCTGGCGCTGGCCGATGCCCTGCGCGCACGCGGGCTGGCGTGCCTGATCGACCCGCCGCTGGTCCAGGGCGACGCTTTCTGGCGCGACAAGGTGGCGCGCTGGCTCGCGGCGTGCGACGTGATGCTGGTGGTCGATTCGCCACACGCCGACGCTTCGCCTTGGGTCTGCCAGGAGCGGCGTGCCTTCGGCGGGGCGCATGTCCACGCCGACGCGACGCAGGTGCTGCAGCAAGGATGCGAAGGTGTCGTGCAGCAGGTGCAGGCTGCTTGCGGCGCGTCCGGCGCCACATCACCAGGGTCGCCGCCCGGCGATGCGCTCGCTGCGCTGCAGGCGCCGGCGGCCGACCCGGCGGCCCGCGAAGCGCTGCGGCACCGGTCGGAGCAGACGCTCGCGGCGTTTCTTTCCACGCTGCCGGCCGCGGCGCGCGCGGAGTGCGCCGGAGACCGCGCCTGGTTGCGCAGCGGCCGCACCGAATTGCGCCGGGTGTCGGCCACGGCAAGCGACTACCTGGCGGTCGAGCCGGTGACGAATGCGCTGTACCGCGAGTTCCTGCAGGCGACGGGCTTTGCCGCGCCGCCGCCGACCTGGCTGCGGCCCGCCTTCGCGGCGGACGACCAGCCCGTGACCGGCATCACCTGGTACGAGGCAGCCGCGTGCGCCGCGTGGTGCGGCGGCGAGCTGCCCACCGAATCGGCGCGGGCGCTCGCCGCGGCGCTCGACCCACACGACGGGTGCCGCGAGCCCCTGCCATCGGGCCTTGCGGTCTTTGCCTCCGACGCGCCGCGGGCCCTCGTGCAACTGCCCGCCGACGCCGCCGGATTCCGCGGCCTGTGTGGCCACACCTGGGACTGGTGTGCCACACCCACGGGTACGCACCGCGTGATCCGCGGCGGCAGCTGGATGGACTGCGACGATTTCCGCACCGCGGGCGCGCGTTACCGCAACGCGCCGACCGACGCCGACTGCAGCGTGGGGCTGCGCATCGCCTGGCGCGCGGCGCCGGTGCCCCAGCCGACGAGGAGACCGTGATGACCGAAGACCACCGACCGACGCGGGTGCACGTGCTGCGGCGCGAGCGCCTCGTGGACGACTATTTCAAGCTCGACGCCACGGAATATTCGTTCGAGCGTTTCGACGGCCGCATGACCCCGCCCGTGCGCCGGCTCGTGCTGGAGCGCGGCGATTCGGTCGCTGCGCTGCTGGTCGACGGCGGCGACGTGCTGCTGGTCGAGCAGTTCCGCATCGCGACGCTCACGCAGGGGCCAGGCTGGATGGTCGAGCTGGTGGCGGGCGTCGTCGCGCCGGGCGAAACCCCCGAGCAGACGCTGCAACGCGAGGTGGCCGAGGAGACCGGTTATGCGCTCGGCCGCGTCGAGCCCATCGGCTGCGTCTACCTGTCGCCCGGCGGTTCGTCCGAGCGCGTGCACCTGTTCGTGGCGCAGGTCGACGGCCGGCCCGGGCCGGGCGGTGGCGACGGCTCGGTCGGCGAAGATATCCGCGTCGTGCGCTTCGGCCTCGATCAGTTGCGCGAGCGCCAGCGCGCCGGACTCTTCGTCGACGCCAAGACGCAGATCGCCGTCCTGCATTACCTCGCTCACCTGGGAGCTCACGCTTGAACACGACCGCCACGACCTGCTTCGTCATCATGCCGTTCGGCGAGAAGACCGACGCCGACGGCAAGGTGATCGACTTCGACGCGATCTACGACGACATCATCGAGCCGGCCGTGTCCGGCGACACGATGAAGGCCGCCGGGGGGCCGCCGATCACCTGCGTGCGCTGCGACAAGATCGCGCAGGCCGGCTGGGTGCACCGGCAGATGATCGAGAGCATCCACAAGGCGGAGGTCGTCGTCGTCGACCTCTCCACGCTGAACCCGAACGTCTTCTTCGAACTCGGCGTGCGACACGCGCTGCGCACCCGCGTGTCGGTGCTGCTGTGCCGCGAAGGCACCAAGACACCGTTCAACCTGCAGGGCTTCAAGGTCATCCGCTACGACGCGCAGACGATCGAATCGCGGCAGGCCGCGCAGCGCGCGATCGCGAGCTACGTGGCCAACGGCCTGAAGTCCGACACCACCGACAGCCTGGTGCACGAGATCCTCAAGTTGCGCATCACGGATGCCGAGCCGCAGCGCCTGAAACCCGGCCCGGCGCAGTTCTACAAGCTGCCCGCGCTGGGCGCCAAGCGCCGGCTCGGGCTCATCACCGGCGACCTGCGCTTCGTCACCGAGCGGCTCGACCTCTGGGTGAATTCGGAGAATACGAACATGCAGATGTCGCGTTTCTTCGACCGCTCGGGCTCGGCCGTGATCCGCTATTTCGGCGCCGAGCGCGACATCGCGGGGCAGGTGAGCAAGGACACCATCGCCGACGAGCTGGCGCAGGCGATGGGCGCCTACAAATCGGTGCCGCCGGCCACCGTGATCGTTACCGGCAGCGGCGCGCTGCAGGCCAGCCACGGCGTGCAGCGGCTGTTCCACGTGGCTGCCGTGGAAGGCGCGCTCGGCCTCGGTTATTCACCCGTGAAGGACGTGGCCGCGTGTGTCGACAACGTGCTGGCGATGGCCGACAAACCCGCGCTCGACCCCGTGAAGCCCACGTCGATCCTGCTGCCGCTGATGGGCACCGGCAGCGGCGGCGCCGCGATCAACGAAGCGATCGACACGCTCTTCGATTCGGCGGTGTCGTACTTCGAGCGCTGCCCCAAGAGCCGGCTGGCGAAGGTCTGCTTCCAGGTCTTCAACAGCGAGCAGCTCGAGGCCTGCCAGCGCAAGCTGGCGCAGCTGGGCGCCAAGGCGGCATGAGGTCGGGCCGGGCATGCGCGCGCAGGAGAGCCCCGTGAACAACGACACGCACGACGCACGCCCGCCGCGCGAGATCGCCACGCTCGTCGAGCAGATCGGCGTGGCCAAGGCACGGCTGCCGCTCGTGCCGCTGCTGACGCTGTCGGTGCTGGCGGGGGCGTTCATC
>JAHECD010000057.1:22927-31211 GCA_024641945.1 Rubrivivax sp.
CACGCACGACGCACGCCCGCCGCGCGAGATCGCCACGCTCGTCGAGCAGATCGGCGTGGCCAAGGCACGGCTGCCGCTCGTGCCGCTGCTGACGCTGTCGGTGCTGGCGGGGGCGTTCATCTCGATGGGGGCGCTCTTCTTCCTCGTCGTGACCACGAATACGGGCCTGGGCTTCGGCCTCACGCGCCTGGTCGGCGGCCTGGCGTTCAGCCTCGGGTTGGTGCTGGTGGTGGTGGCCGGGGCCGAACTCTTCACCGGCAACAACCTGATCGCGATGGCCTGGGCCGAATCGCTGGTCGGCACCCGCGCGCTGCTGCGCAACTGGCTGCTCGTGTATGCCGGCAACGTGGCCGGCTGCCTGGGCACCGTGGCCCTGGCCGTGCTGGCGGATACCGCCGCGCTGGGCGGCGGTGCGGTGGGCAAGACCGCCATCGCCGCGGCCGCCGCCAAGGCCACGCTGCCGTGGGCCGAGGCGTTTGCGCGCGGCGTGCTGTGCAATGCACTCGTCTGCCTGGCCGTGTGGCTCACGCTGGGGGGGCGCAGCGTGGCCGACAAGATCGTCGCGATCGTCTTCCCGATCACCGCCTTCGTCGCGATGGGGTTCGAACATTCGATCGCCAACTGGTTCTTCCTGCCCTACGGCCTGTGGCTCGGCGGCGAGGCCGCGGTGCCGCCGGCCGGCGCGCTGGCGAACCTGGTGCTGGTGACGGCGGGCAACGTGGTGGGCGGCACGCTGCTCGTCGCAGGGGTGTACTGGCTGGCGTATTCGAGAGATGCGCACTGAGGCACGCTGAGGCGCCATCCATCGGCTAGGCTACGCCCATGGCCAAGGTCTATGTCTCATCGACACGGCTCGATCTGGCGCCGGAGCGCAAGGCCATCATCGACTGGCTCGTGCAGGCGCGGCACCAGCCCGTGCACAGCTATGTGGCCGATACCGACAGCGTGCGCGAGAGCTGCCTGAATGACGTGCGCACCTGCGACAACGTTCGCAGGAGTCTCGATATCCGCGTGGCCCTGGACGCACGGGACCGCAGAAACGTGCGTCGGCGGATTGATGTGGCGCCATTGAATTCAAGGCTTGGCACCCACGCGGGTGTCGAGCCGGCGGCTCGGCGCGAGCACCTGTCGCGAGGGCGCGAGATCCTGCTCGCGTTTAAAGAGGCCGGCCGCCGGCCGCCGAACCGCAACCACGTCGCCTGGTTCGCCGAACGACTCGCCGCGCTGGGCCAGGCGCCGCCCGAAGACCCCACCAAGCCATGACGACCCGCCAGCCCCCACCCCCACGCACCGCCGCCAAGGCGCGGCCCCGCCCCACCCCCGAGGAGACCCCCGCCATGGGCTTGCCCGTCGACCCCCTGCTGCAACGTTATTCGGTGTTGAACGACGACTGGGCGGTCGACATCGGCGCGCGCACGTTCGAGTCGCCCGCCCTGCAACTCGAGCGCCCGGAGCAGGTGCTGATGTTCGCGCCGCGCCTGCGCAACGGCTCGGTCAGTGCCGACATCACGCCGCTGAAGGCCAGCAAGTCGGCGCGCGAGGCGGTGAGCCTGGAGGCCTCGCTGATCTTCCGCTACGGCAGCCCCGAGAACTACTACTACGCCGGCACGAGCGCGTTCGACACCAAGTTCTTCGCCGCCAAGGTGATGCAGGGGCCGTACTACCAGGCGCGTGGCTACGTCGGGCGGCGCTCGTCGGTGCTGGCCGGCCACACCTACCGCCTGCGCGTGGATTTCAACGGCAGCCAGATCACGCTGTTCGAAAACGAAGTGCAGCAGTTCACCGTCTTCGACGACGCCTATGCCAGCGGGCAGGTCGGGTTGCGCACCTTCCGCACGCAGGCGCGTTTTTCCAACCTCGAGATCCGCCCGGCCGTGCCGCGCTGCTTCGTCATCATGCCGTTTGCGTCGGAGCTGGGTTTTGTGCACGGCGTCATCAAGCAGGTGGTCGAGTCGCTCGGCATCGCGTGCGAGCGCGCCGACGAGGTGTACCTGTCGAACCCGGTGATGGACGACGTGAAGAAGCGCATCTCCGAGGCCGACCTGGTGATCGTCGACTTCACCGGCAAGAACCCGAACGTCTACTACGAGGCCGGGCTGGCCGATGCGTTCAAGAAGGACTGGATCGTGCTCGCGCAGTCGTCCGAGGACATGACCTTCGACGTGCGCCACATCCGATCGATCCGCTACAGCAATACGATGGGGGCGGATGCCAAGCTGCGCGACGACCTGCTGCACGCGCTGCGTGGCCTGGGTTATGCCGCGCCCGCCGCGCCGCCGGCACGGTAGTCGCGCGCCGACCCTGGGCCACCCCGACGTCAACGCCCGCCGGTCACCTCGATCACGCTGCCGGTGACATAGCTCGACGCCGGCGACAACAGCCAGACGATGGCTTCGGCCACTTCGTCGGCGGTGCCGGGGCGGTGCATCGGAATCACGTCGGCCGACTTGTGGGGCCGGTCGCGGTCGCCGCTGTCGGCGTGGATGTCGGTATCGATGATGCCGGGTCGCACGGCATTCACCCGCACGCCTTCGGCCGCCAGCTCGCGCCCGAGGCCCACCGTGAAGGTGTCGATCGCGCCCTTGCTCGACGCATAGTCGGTGTACATGCCCGGCGCGCCGAGCACCGCGGCCACGCTCGACAGATTGACGATCGCGCCGCCGGGGCCGCCATGCCGGGTGCTGATGCGGCGCACGGCCTCGCGCGCGCACAACCAGCTGCCGAAGACGTTCACCGCCAGCATGCGCTGCCAGCGTGCGCTGTCCATCTCGTCCAGGCGCGCCTTCATGCCGACGATGCCGGCGTTGTTGACCAGGCCGCCGAGCCGGCCGAGTTCGGCATCCACGCGCGAAAACATGGCCAGCACGTCGGCTTCGCTGGCGACGTCGGCACGCACGGCAACGGCACGCCGGCCGCGCGCACGCACGTCGGCCACCACCGCCTGCGCGGCGGCCTCGTCGCGTGTGTAGTTCACGGCCACGTCCCAGCCGTCGCGGGCGGCCAGGCGGGCGGTGGCGGCGCCGATGCCCCGGCTGGCGCCGGTGACGAGCAGCACGCGGGGGGTGGATGCGGGATTGGGCATCCCCGGATGTTAGGCCGCACGGCGCCGGTCTACAGTCGGCAGCAACCCCACGCCGCCATGGCACCCCACATCGGAGACAACAGATGCAACGCCGCCAATTCATCGTCAGCACCGGCAGCGCCCTGAGCGCGGTTGGCACCAGCCTCGCCTGGCCCACGCTCGTGCACGCGCAAGCGCTCGAAAAACCCAAGATCACGATCGCCGTCGGCGGCAAGAACCTGCTGTACTACCTGCCGCTGACGATTGCCGAACAACGGGGCTACTTCAAGGACGAGGGCCTGGACGCGACGATCGCCGACTTCTCCGGCGGCTCGCGTGCACTGCAGGCCGTGGTGGGCGGCAGCGCCGACGTGGTGTCGGGTGCGTTCGAGCACACGGTGAACATGCAGTTCAAGGGGCAGCGCCTGCGTGCCTTCGTGCTGCAGGGCCGCGCGCCGCAGATCGTGCTCGGCGTCAACCCGAAGACGATGCCCAATTTCAAGACCGTGGCCGACCTCAAGGGCAAGAAGATCGGCGTCACGGCGCCGGGCTCGTCGACCAACGTGATGGTCAATTTCATCCTTGCCAAGGCAGGGCTCAAGCCGAGCGACGTGAGCATCATCGGCGTCGGTGCGTCCAGCGGCGCGGCCGCCGCGATGCGCGCCGGGCAGATCGATGCGCTGAGCAACCTCGACCCGGTGATCTCGCTGCTGCAGCGCTCGGGCGACCTGAAGGTGGTGTCGGACACCCGCGTGGTGGCGGAGGCCGAGCGGGTCTTCGGCGGGCCGATGCCGGCCGGCTGCCTGTATGCGCCGCAGTCGTTCATCGACAAGAACCCGAATACGGTCCAGGCCATCGCCAACGCGATCGTGCGCGCCGACAAATGGATCCAGGCCGCCGGCCCGAGCGAGATCATCAAGAGCGTGCCCGAGGCGTACCTGCTGGGCGACCGCGCGGTCTACATCGACGCCTTCCTCGCCGCCAAGGGCGCGCTGTCGCCCGACGGCATGATCCCCGAGAAGGGCGCCGACACGGCGTTCCGCGCGCTGGGCAGCATCGACGCCGAGATCGCCAAGGCCAAGCTCGACCTCACCGCGGTGTATACGAACGAGTTCGTGAAGAAGGCGAACACGAAGTACCCGAAGGGCTGAGGCCGCGTGGCCGGCGCGGGTAGGCGCAGGTCGCGTCCGGGAGGCGCTCTGGCGCCTACTTGTGCGTCGCGCGATAGGTCTTCAGCTCGCCGTAGAACGACTTGACGAAATCGGCGCCGATCGTCTCGGAGTTCTTGTCGATGACCGGCTGCACCGCGGCACGGATCTTCTCGAGTTCGGCCGGCGGCATCTCGGTCACCGCCATGCCCTTGGCCTTGAGTTCGTTCACCACGTCGGCGGCCTGGCGCAATTCCTCGCGGCGCTCGAACGCGCGGGTCTCCTCGGACGCCTTCTGCACCGCCTTCTGCTGATCCGGGGTGAGGCCGGACCACCACTTCTTCGACGCGACCAGCGCCACCGGCGTATAGACGTGGTTCGTGATCGTCAGGTATTTCTGCACCTCGAACATCTTGTTCGCGTACATGTCGACGACCGGGTGTTCGTAGCCGTCCAGCGCACGAACCTCGAGCGCTGGATAGACCTCGGAGAACGCCATTGGCACGGCATTCATGCCCATCGCCTTGAAGCTCGCGAGCGCCATCGGGCTTTGCATCACGCGCACCTTCAGGCCACCCATGTCGGCCATCGAGTTCAGCGGGCGCTTGCTGTTCGACATGTTGCGAAAGGCGCCGCCGGCCCAGACCAGACCGTGCAGGCTCATGTCGTCGAGGCTGTCGAGCAATTTGCGTCCCACCGGCCCATCGAGCACGGACGCCGCCTCGGCATCGCTGCCGAAGAGGAACGGAAAGTCGAAGATCTGGAATTCCTTCTTGCGCGCCGAGATCGGCGCCAGCGCGCCCAGGTACAGGTCCTGCGTACCACTCTGCACGGCGATCAGCATCTTGTCCTCGGAGCCGAGCACGGCGCTGCCGTAGAGGTCGATCACCACCTTGCCACCGGTGGCCTTCTCGACCGCGGCGGCGAACTGTTTCATCGCCACCGCGCGCGGGTGCGCGTCGGTGAACGAGTGGCCGAGCTTGGCGTGTTTGACGTCCTGCGCCGAAGCGCCGGCGGCAAGGCCGAGGGTCAGCAGGGTGCAGGCGCTCAGCGCTGCGGCACGGCGGATGAATCGGATCATGGTGGTGTCCTTCAGGTTGAGTGGGCCGTCGATGCGAGCATCGTGTCGAGTTCGTGCCGCGTCGGCAGCCCGTCGGAGTCGCCCGGGAACTGCACGACGCGCGCGCCGATCGCATTGCCGCGCGCGGCGGCCGCGGCGAGCGTGCATCCTTCCAGCAGCGCCGAGATCACGCCGACGGCAAAACCGTCGCCGGCGCCGACCGTATCGACGACGCGGACCACCGGCACGCCGGCCGCGTGCCCGTGTTCGCTTGCCGACGCGAAATACGCACCCTCGGCGCCGAGCTTGACGACGACCCCGCGTGCACCGCGCTCGAGGTAGTAGTCCGCAATGCCCGCGGCGCTGTCGCGCCCGGTGAGCAGCCGGCCCTCGTCCAGCCCCGGCAGGACCCAGTCGGCATGGGTCGCAAGGCGGTTCAGCGTGTTGATCATCTCGGCCTGCGAAGGCCACAGACCGGGACGCAGGTTCGGGTCGAACGAGACCGTGCAGCCGCCGGCCTGCGCATCGGCCGCAAGCTCGAAGACGAATTCGCGCGTCGACGGCGAGACGGCGACGAAGATGCCCGTCAGGTGCACGTGGCGCGCAGCCGCGACGTAGGTGCGCGGATAGTCGGTGCGGCCAAGCTGGCTGGCGGCGGAGCCGCGCCGGAAATATTCGATCTCGGGGTCACTGCCATCGTCGCTGCGCGACTTGAGCATGAAGCCGGTGCGCTGCGTGGCGTCGACGGCGACCTGGCTGCGGTCGATGCGCTCGCGGTCCAGCGTGGCGGCGATGTGGCGGCCGAAGGAATCGTTGCCGAGCCGGCTGACGTAGCCCACGCGCAGGCCAAGCCGCGCCAGCCCGATGGCCACGTTGAGCTCGGCCCCCGCCGTCGTGCGGGCGAAGGTGTCGACCGCCTCCAGCGGGCCGGGCTGCTGCGCCGCGAGCAGCACCATCGCCTCGCCGGCGGTGACCACGTCGAGGGCCATCGGGGCCGTGCTCACGCGAAGTCCAGCAGCACTTTCATCGCGCGCTTGCGGTCGCCCGCGAGCTGGAAGGCCGCCACTGCGTCCTGCATCGGGAAGGTCTGCGTGACGACCGGGCGCAGGTCGATGCGGCCCTCGTTGATGATCTGCACGGCGAGCGCGAACTCGGCGTGGAAGCGGAACGAGCCGCAGATCGAGAGTTCCTTCGCCACGATCATGTTCTGCGGCACGCTCACGTCGCCGCCCAGGCCGAGCTGCACGACCACGCCGCGCGGGCGCATCACCTCCAGGCCGTCGCGCAGCGCACGTTCGTTGCCGGAGCATTCGAGCATCACGTCGAAGGTGCCCTTGTCGGCCGAATGGCGCGCGACCCAGTCCTTCTCCTGCGCGACGTTGATCGTGCGCGACGCGCCCACCTTCTGCGCGATCGCGAGCGGCTCGTCGACGACGTCGGTCGCCACCACCTCGGCGGCGCCATGCAGGCGGGCCGCGGCGACGGCGAGCACGCCGATCGGGCCGCAGCCCGAGACGAGCACGCGCTTGCCGATGAGCGGGCCGGCGCGGCTCACCGCGTGCAGCCCGACCGAGAACGGCTCCGCCAGCGCGGCGAGCGACATCGGCACACCGGGGGCGATCTGCACACATTGCTCGGCGTTGCAGACGAGCAGGTTGCGGAAGGCGCCCTGCACGTGCGGCGTGCGCATCGCGCTGCCGTAGTAGCGCATGTCCAGGCACTGGTTGGGCAGGCCTTCATGGCAGAACTTGCAGTTCCAGCACGGGTGGCTCGGGTTCACCGCGACGCGGTCGCCGATGCGCACGCCAGTGACGTCGGGCGCCACCGCGGCCACCGTACCCGCCACCTCGTGCCCGAGCACCATCGGCTCCTTGATGCGGATCGCGCCGAAGCCACCGTGGTTGAAGTAGTGCAGGTCCGATCCGCAGATGCCGCCCATGCCCACGCGCACCAGCACCTGGCCCGGGCCGATCTCGCCGGCGTCCATTTCCTCCACGCGCAGGTCGGTCGGCGCGTGGATCATCAGGCACATGCAACGCATCTTCATCGTTCGTCTCCTTGATTCATGTCGGTCGGTCTCGTCGTGACCCGGCGATCAGCCGCGTGTCATCATTTCCAGTGGCCACATCACGATCTGCGGAAACACGACGAGCAGGAACATCACGATCGACTCCGCGATGACGAAGGGCATGACGCCCTTGATCGCGCCGCTCATCGGGATCTTCGCGACCCCGCAGACGACGTTCAACACGGTGCCCACCGGCGGCGTGACGAGGCCGATCGCGTTGTTCATGATGAACAGCACGCCGAAGTAGACCGGGTCGATGCCGGCCTGCTTGAGCACCGGCATCAGCACCGGCGTCATGATGAGCACCGTCGGCGTGAAGTCGAGCGCCGTGCCGACGACCAGCACCAGCACCATGAGGGCGAAGGTCAGCAGCGTCTTGTTGCCCATCAGCGGCTGCACCAGTTCCGCGAGCTGCTGTGGGATATCGGCGGTCGTGATCAACCAGGCCGAAACACCGGCCGCCGAGACGAGGAACATCACGATCGCGGTCGTCTCCGAGGCGCGGTAGAAAAGCTGGAACAGCTGATTCGGCTTGATCTCGCGATAGATCACGAGGCCGCAGAAGAGTGAATACACCGCCGCGATGACCGCCGCCTCGGTGGGCGTGAAGACACCGACCTTCAGCCCGCCGATGATGACTACCGGCAGCACCAGCGCCCACAGCGACTCGCGCGTGGCGGTCATTCGCTCGGGCAGCGTGCGCTTGGGTTCGACCTTGATATTGTCTCGCCCGATCGACCACTGCCACGCGATCAGGATCGCCACGCCCATCAGGATGCCGGGCACGATGCCGGCGATGAAGAGCTTGGTGATCGACACGCCGCCGGTGACGCCGAAGATGATGAAGGCGATCGACGGTGGGATCACCGGCGCGATGATGCCGCCGCAGGCGATGAGCCCGCACGAGCGGTTCACGTCGTAGCCGGCGTTGCGCATCAGCGGTACGA
>JAHECD010000155.1 GCA_024641945.1 Rubrivivax sp.
CGCAGCTACGAGCGGCTGCCGGCGTGGCACGCAGCCTGCGCCGCGTCGGCCGGCGCCGGCTGGCCGGTGCGGGTGCGCGCGTCGGGCGGTGGGCTCGTGCCGCAGGGACCCGGGCTGCTGAACCTGAGCCTCGTGTGGTGCACCGACCGTGCCGAGCCGACGCAGACCGACGGGGTCTACCGCGGACTTTGCGGTGCGCTCGAAGACGCGCTGGCCGACCTGTCGATCGACGCGTCAGCGCAACCCGTGCACGGATCGTTCTGCGACGGGCGCTACAACCTGGCCGTCGAGGGCCGCAAGCGGGTGGGCACGGCGCAGTCGTGGCGGCGGGTCGGCGGCGTGCCGGTGGTGCTCGCGCACGCGGTGATCGTGGTCGATGCCGACCCGCAGTCGCTGACCGTGCGGGCGAATGATTTCGAGGCGGCTGCGGGCAGCGGCCGCCGATACCGCGCCGAGGCGCTGACGAGCGTCGCCGAAGCGTGGCGTGCGGCTCACGGCGGCGCCACCGTGCCGCCGGACCTGCCCGCACGACTGTCCCGATCCATCGCGCAGCGCTTCGCGCGCCTGATTCCCCCGCTGGTTGCCAAGGAGACCTGACATGGTGTTGCTCGAATTCTCGATGGCCCCCGTCGGCCAGGGCGAAAGCATGAGCGCGCAGGTGGCGCGCATCCTGGACGTGATCGACAAGAGCGGCGTGCCCTACCAGTTCACGCCGATGGGCACGATCCTCGAAGGCGAATGGCCGGAGGTGATGGCCGTGGTCACGGCCTGCTTCGAGACGCTGCGCAGCGACTGCCCGCGCGTGGGCGTGCAGATCAAGGCCGACTGGCGCGACGCGCCGGGCGGGCGGCTGCGGGCGAAGACGGCGCACGTCGAGGAACGGCTCGGGCGCAAGCTCGCGACCTGAAAAATTTCGCAACCGGTCGAGCCGGCCGGCCGCACGTTGCCGCCGGCACTGCGAAGATCGCGCGATGCGCGACGCCTTCCTGCTCGACCCCGACATCGTCTTCTTGAACCACGGCTCGTTCGGCGCGTGTCCGGCGGAGGTGTTCACGGTCTTCCAGCGCTGGCAGCGCGAGATGGAACGCAACCCGGTGGAGTTCCTGGGCCGGCGCTCGGGGGCGTTGCTGGCCGAGGCGCGCGCGGTGCTCGGCGATTACATCGGCGCACCCGCGTCGGAGATCGCCTTCGTGCCGAATGCAACCGCGGGCGTGAATATCGTCGCCCAGTCGCTGCGATTGCAGCCCGGCGACGAGGTGCTGGCCACCGACCACGAATACGGCGCCTGCGACGCCACCTGGCGCGAGGCCTGCGCACGGCAGGGCGCCGTCTACCGCCAGGTCGAGATCCCGCTGCCGTTCGAACACGAGGGCTTTGTCGCGCGCATGCTCGGTGCCGTCACGCCGCGCACGCGGCTCGTCTTTGCGAGCCACATCACGTCGACGACGGCCTTGCGATTCCCCGTCGACGACCTGTGCGCCGCGGCGCGCAAACGCGGCTTGCCGGTGCTGATCGACGGCGCGCATGCACCCGGCCAGGTGTCGCTGGACCTGGCCGCGCTCGGCGCCGACTTCTATGTCGGCAATGCGCACAAGTGGCTGTGCGCGCCCAAGGGCGCAGGTTTCCTGCATGCGCGTGCGGCACACCATCGCACGCTCACGCCGCCAGTCGTGAGCTGGGGTTACATCGCGGGTGCCGATGGCGCCGGTTCGGATGGCGCGGATACCGATGCGCCGGCCGGCCCGCTCGACGGCTTCGTCGGGCGCAGCGCGATCGAGCGGCGCCTGCAGTGGCAAGGCACACGCGACATTGCCGCGTTCCTGAGCGTGCCGGCTGCGATCGACTTCCAGGCGCGGCACGATTGGCCGGCACGGCGCACACGCTGCCATGCGCTCGTCGTGGAGACGATGCACCGCGTGCTCCGGCGCAACGGCCTCGCACCGATCGCGGCCGACGACGACTTCGTGCAGATGGCCGCGATTCCCGTGCGCTGGGCGGGCGAATCGGAAGCGCTGCAACGGCGGCTGTACGACACGCACCGCATCGAGGTGCCGGTCACGCAGCACGGTGACCACACCATGGTGCGCATGTCGGCGCAGGTGTACACGACGCAGGACGACGCCGATGCACTTTTGGATGCACTGGCATCGCTCGGCGTCTGAAAAACCAGACCGGCCAGCGATCGATCGACGGCAAGGATGCGGACGGCAGCGTGGCCGGCTCACATGTGACGGAACTGGTGCAGATAGCTGCGACTGACCGGCAGCAGGTCGGCGCGCCCGCGCAGATGCACCTCGGCGGTTTCGTTCGCACCGCGCACCACCTGCGTCACGTGGTGCAGGTTGACGATCACCGAGCGATGGACCTGGACGAAGCGGTCGGGGTCGAGTTCGTCCGCGAGTTCGCGGATCGGCTTGCGGATCAGCGCCTCTCCGCCGGTCCAGGCCACGAGCGTGTACTTCTCGTCCGACTTCAGGTAGGCCACCTCGTCCACCGGAATCAGCTTGACGCTGGGGCCGACCGAGGCCTTGATCCACTGCAGCCACGGGCGCGCCGGCGCCGTCTGCCGCAACGTGTCGGCGAGTTGGGCGAGCACGCCGTCCAGGCGCAACTGCGCGGCCTGGGCCTCGGCCCCGCCAGCGGGTTGAATCGCCTGCACGGCGATCCGTTCCTGCAGCCGTGCCACCGTCTGCGCCAGACGCTCGTCGTCGTACGGTTTGACGAGGTAGTCCACTGCGCCTTGTTCGAAAGCGGTCACGGCGTACTGCTCGTAGGCGGTCACGAAGACGATCTGCGTACGCCCGCGCAGGGCCTGGGCAGCCTGCACGCCGCTCAGGCCGGGCATGTGCACGTCGAGGAAGGCCACGTCGGGCTGGTGCTCGTCGAACAGGTCGACGGCCTCGCGCCCGTTGCGCGCCTGCGCGACGATCCGAAGGCCCGGCCACAGGCGCACCAGGCACGCGGCGAGACGCTCGCGAAGCAACGGCTCGTCGTCGGCGATCAGCGCGGTGGCGGCGCTCATCGGGCTGCTCCTGCGGGCACGACGATCTCGGCCCGGAAGCCCCGTGGTTGCACCTCGCCGAGTTCGAGGCGGGCCAGCGGGCCGAAGAAGGCCGCCAGTCGTTCGCGCAGGTTCGACAGGCCCATGCCGCTGGAGCCGTCGCCGGCCAGCCCGACGCCACTGTCCTCCACCCACACGTGCAATTCACCGCCCTGCTGGCGCGCCGCCACCGTGATGTGGCCGCCGTCTTCCGCCGGGTCGATGCCGTGGCGCACCGCGTTCTCCACCAGGGTCAGCAGTGCAATGGCCGGGAAGCGTTGCCCACGCAGCGAGGCATCGAGGTCGATGTCGAAGGCAAGCCGGTCGGGCATGCGCATGCGCATCAAGTCGAGATACGCGCGCACGAGTTCGACCTCCTGGCCGAGCGTGCCGTCATGGTCGTGCAGGCGCGGCACGGCGGCACGCAGGTAGGCGATCAGGCTCGACAGCACCTGCGGCGCGCGCGGCGAGCCACTCTCCACCAGCGCCTGCACGTTGGCCAGGGTATTGAACAGGAAGTGGGGTTCGATCCGCGCCTGCAGCGCAGACAACCGCGCATCCAGTGCCTGCCGCTCCAGCGTGCTGCGCTCGAGTTCGAACTGCAGCACCTGCGCACGCGCCTGCGCGTCGCGTTCGCGCAGCAGTGCACCGAGTGTCAGCAGCAGGCCGACGACGAGGCCCGTGCCCGCGATCCAGCCGAACCCCATCAACGCGCCGTGGTTCGCGACGAAGGCCCGCACGTCGCCCCCCTCGCCGAGCACGTACACCGCGAAGGTGGCCACCGGCGCCGCCAGCGAGACGGCGATCACCGGCATCACCCAGCGCGGCAGCCAAGCCGGACGCAGCGCAGGCGGCCATTGCAGGCCGACCGCGAAGGCCAGCAACAGCACCAGCGCGAGGAACAGCGTGCGCCCCAGCAGCACCGGCAGCGGCGTGACGAAGATCGGGCTGAGGGCGACCGCCGCCAACGCACCGAGCGCCAACGACAGCGCGATGCTGCGCCCGGTCAGGTGGGCGCGCCACGAAGGTCCGGACGGCGGGGCATCGGTAGGCGAACGCATGCCGACCAGCGTAGCCCGACGCGGGCCCGCAGCCAAGGGGCCTTGCGACAGGCCACGGTCTGCGTGGCCTGGGCGACGGACGGTCCCATGTTCGCGTGGCTCGGGATCTGTTCACACTGCCAGCGGGCACGCGCCAAGGCGGGGCAGGCAGTCGGTCAATGCGCCGCGGCTGTCCAGGCCAGCCGCCAGGCTGCCCGGCCGCGCGGCGCCGCGCGGCTCACCGCATTGGGATACCCGGGCCCGCGGAAGTCGCCGGATTCCCGACGGTCGCGCTGACGCGCCGTCGAGGCTGCCTCTGGAAACATGCCACGCTTCAATCTGTAGTGCGTATGCACTACACTTGAAAGATGAAAACCGCCGTTATCCCCCAAGTCCGTGTCGAGCCCGAGTTGCGCGCTGACCTTGACTCCGTGCTCCTTCCCGGCGAGACGCTCACCGAGTTTGTCGAGATGTCGGTGCGTCGCGCCGTCGAATTCCGCCGCGTGCAAACGGACTTCGCCGCTCGTTGTGACGCGTCGTTGGCAGCGTACGAGCGCACCGGGGCCTCCATCCCGTCGGACGTTGTGTTGTCGAAGCTGGAAGCGAAGGTGGCAGCGCGGGTGAAACAGCTGCGCAAATGACGTTCAAGGTCGAGTTCACCCCCGAGGCGGACGCAGATCTGGGTCGTCTGTTCGACTTCCTGCTGGAGCGTGCCCAGACCGTCGAAGACGCCATGCGCGCCTACGAGGCTGTCGAAGCCATTCGTACCGTTGCCAACAGTCATCTTTCGACGACGCCCTACAGCTACCGCAAGGTCGGTCAACGTCCCACACTGCGCGAGCTCATCGTTCCCTTCGGCTCGACCGGGCACATCCTTCGCTTCGATATACGCACCCCCGAGCTGGTCCTCGTCGTTGGTGCGCGCCACCAGCGCGAGGAGGACTTCCACTGAAAGGCCACCGAGATCCTGTCTGCGCCCGCGCCGACAGCTCGCTCGAGAGCCGCCGCCCATAGTTGGCCGCACCTGGCTGCGGTCTGCCACATGGTTTTGGCAAACGGGGGTCTGCTCCGAGCCCCTTCACCGGCATTCGATCCAGGTGTGTTGATAGAGCTTGGCGCCCGCCTCAACCGGTTCGGCGCCGTGCGCAGCGACGGACGATCTCCGCCATCAGCCCCTAGAGACCAACCCGCTGCATCTTCGCGGCCAGCGCCTGGGTCAGCGTATCGGCGCTGTCCTGCAGGTGCGCACGTGCCTCGGCGCCCAGCCCGGGGCGCCTGGCGGCCACCTCGATGCGCTTGAGCAGCGTGCGGGCCTCGCCGCGCAGCAGGCTGCGCGTGTCGGTGCGGCTCGACGTGGGCCGCAGGATCTGGCCCGCGAGCTTGTTCACGTGTTCGCGCTGCAGTTCGCGCCGCGGCCCGGGGATGTCGCCCTTCGCCGAAAGCTCGCTCCAGATTTCGCGGTCGAGCCGCGCGTACAGCTCGGACAGCTGGAAGGCCTCGCCCGCGGGCAACTTCTCCGCGCTTTCGAGGATGCGCGTGGCCACGCCGTCGCTCATCAGCTGGGCGAGCAGCGCCTTGCGCAGCTGCACGACGAAGGCCTCGAACGAGAAGTCGGTGGACGTGGTGCCGCCACCGAAGATGGCGTCCGTGCGCTCGTTGAAATCGGGCGCGAGCTTGCGCTGCAGCGCGGGGCTGATGCGCAGGCTGTCGGCCGCGAAGATGCCCTTGGCGAGCGTGTCGAGCGCCTCTCGCTGCACGATCGCCGACACCGGCTGCAGCGGGTCGCGTCCCGTGCCCGGGTGGTCGCGCAGCGTGCGCACGCCGCCGATCTGCCGCACCAGGAAACCGGTCGCGCGGCCGATGTCGCGCATCGCGTAGTTCACGGCGCGGCGCAGCACCGAATAGTCGGCCTCGGGTTTCATCACGCGCGATTCCTGGTGCGCGATCAGGTCGCGCCCGATGTCGAAGCGCTTCTTCGCAAACGCCACCGGGTCGTTGCCCAGGTCGAGTTGCAGCGACTCGGGGTCGATGCCGAGAAAGTTGTCCTCGTCGGTGCCGTAGGCCAGTTCGGGCTCGGCGCTGCGCCCGGCAATCCGCTGCAGGTCGGCCTCTTCGGTGGCCGCCGGCAGCGGCCGGTAGGCATATTCGATCGCCCAGTAGTCGTAGGGCCCGAGCGTGGTCTGGAACGTGGCGGTCGGCCGTTCGCCGGGGCGGGCCAGGTTGAGGGCCGGGTACTCCATCACCGAGCCGGCGAGGCCGCTCTCGCGCACGAATGCGGGGTCGGACAACTGCTGGTCGGTATAGATGCGCGACGACCTGAAGTTGTGCCGCAGCCCCAGCGTGTGGCCCACCTCGTGCATCGACACTTCCTTCAGGTAGTCGAGCACGAACTGTTGGGCCTGCGGGCTGTCGGGGTCGATATCGCCACGCGCTTCGAGCACGTCCAGCGCATAACCGAGCTGCTCGGCCGCGGTGTCGGCAAATTCGCACGCGTCGCCGTGCGCCAGCGCGTTGACGTCCGCGGCCGATGCCGGCAGCGCCCCCTCCCTGACGGCGTCGCGGGCCTGCAGCAGGCGCCCCCAGTCGGCCATCGCACCCTCGCCCAGGTACTGGCTGCGGATCGCGCGAATCGCACGCGACGACAGGCTCTCGATGCCGATGTCGGCATCCAGGATCTCGCCCGTGCGTGGGTCGACGTGGCTCGGGCCGATGGCGCCGAACTGCGCTTGCGCATTGATCATCCAGCGCACCGAGGCCACGCCCGAATCGAGTGTGTCGAAATCCGCGTCATCGGGCTGCACCTTGACGACCACCGCGTCCTTGAAGCCGATGCGCTCGAAGGCCTTGTTCCATTCGAGGATGCCTTCGGTGATGGCGCCGCGGTAGCGCAGCGGCACCGTCTTGTCGATCCAGAAGGTGATCGGCTTGACGGGCTCGGACATCGCCGCCGCCGGGTCCTTCTTCTCCAGGCGCCAGCGGTTCACGTAGCGCAGCTTCGGTGTGGGCGCGACGTCGCTGGTGAAGTTCTGCACGTTGCTCGTGAAGTAGCCGACACGCGCGTCCGACAGGCGCGGCGCCATCTTCGCCTCGGGCAAGGTCGTGAGCGAGAAGTTCAGGCCGAAGAACATGCTGCGCACGTCGGGCAGGCCGTCGGGAGTCGACGGCACTGGCGTGCCCGGCGGCGCGGTGGGCGGCAGCGGCGTCGGCACGGCGATGCTCGGCGTGTAGTAATGGCTCGTGACCTCGAACACCAGCGCGTCGGGCTTGCCACGCACGTTGTCGATGCCCGAGTGGCGAGGGTCGAAGCTGTAGCCCTGCCGATAGATGCGCTGCAGCGTCATGCCCAGACCCTGCATGTCGTTCACGAACAGCGGGTTCGCGTCGACCAGCACGGTCTTGCGCTCGGGGTGCGGCGCGCTCGCCACCGACGTGCTGGCGAGCAGGCTGCGCGAAAAACCCGCCTGCACGCCGCGTGCTTCGGGCGTGCCGTCCTTGGCAACGAATTCGTTGTTCAGCGCGACCATGCGCACCTGGTTGAAGACCTTCTGGAACTCGACGATCTGCGGCCGCCCGAAGTCGGCCCCGCGGCTGAACATGGAGCCGCCGAACAGGCCCTTCTCGCCGATGCCGCGCGAGATCTTGGGCGAGAGGAAAAACGGCTTGTCGAAATCCTCGGGCTTGAGTTCGAGCCAGACCTTCTCGTCCTTGCGCCAGATGGTGAACAGGCCCTCGGTCTTCTTGGCGTCCTTGGCGACGGTGTCGAACGGCGGCGGCGTGCCGGGTGCAGGGGCGGTGCGCGCCGCACCGGAGGCCGCCCCGGCCGGCGCGGACGCCGCCGCGGCGGGACGCAGCGGAAGCCCGC
>JAHECD010000058.1 GCA_024641945.1 Rubrivivax sp.
TGAGCATCCCCACGATTCTGAAGAGCGCGTTTCCAGTCGTGCACGTCGACTCGCTGGCCGAGGCCGTCGTCAGCGCCCTCGACCATCCCGGCGCGTTCATCGTCAGCGAAGGCATGACCTCACTGAAGGAGATCGCGCAGACGGTGCGTGCCCTGGCGCCCGGAGCATTCGTTCCGCCGGTGATTCCGCAGCGGATGGCGTACGCGGCGATCGGCTTGCTGGAGCGCATCGCGCGCTTTGCCGGAAAGCGGCCGATCATGTCGGTGTCGCAGCTCGACTTCGTGACCAAAGGCGACGAGCCGGTGGCCGATTCCGCATTCAGCGAACTGGCCTGGGAGCCACGCAGCCTTGCCGACGGTGTTGGCCAATATCTGCGGGACCGCTCACAGCTGCGCGATTGAGATCGGCCGCCTAGAAGGAGACAGTGTCCGACCTGGGTCCGACGCCCGGCATCGAATCGAATGCCAGCGGTACGAGGTCCTGCGGCCGCAGGATATCCAGGCGGCGAGTCGCAGGAGACCAAGGGCCGCTTCTCGACTTCTCGAACGCGCAGTCCTGTCAAGGCTTGGCCGACAACCCTTGACAACGGCCGTCTCCGACGAATGGCACCTTGTCGGCGGTCCCGTGGCGATCGATTCAGCCGCACGACAGCCAGAACCCCTTTTTACCGGCGGGCCAGCTTGCGTGCGACAAGCCGAGCCCGCAACATCACTGCCTTCACCGGTGAAGGATCCGCCGCATGGGCGTGTCCGTCACGCAGGATCGACTCGAGGTCTTGGAGCGCGCCATGAAACGCATCTGGACGATCATCGGCGTCGCCGATGTCGTGAGCAGCTTCGAGTGGTATCGGGCGTTGCTCGGCCTGCCGATGGCCGTGCCCGCGCACGACCATTTTGGGCAGCTCGTCGACGCCGACGGCACCGTCCTGCTCTGCCTGCACCAATGGGGCGCCCACGGGCATCCGACGTTGAGCAGCCCGGAGGAATCGGTGCCTGGCAACGGGTTGCTGCTGTTCTTCCGCGTCGACGACTTCGATGCGGCGCTGTCGCGCGCCACCGGCCTCGTCGGCGCACTCGAGGAAGAACCTCGGAAGAATCCCGCCACGGGCACGCTGGAGTTCGCGCTGCGCGACCCGGACGGCTATTACGTCATGGTCAGCGCACTCGCCTGAGCCCACGCTCGCTGCGGTGGCGCGTGCCACTACCATCCGTCACCATCCGTCACCATCCGCCCCTCGCGAAGGACCCATTCCATGCACGAAGGCTCATGTCACTGCGGCGCCGTGCGGCTGACGCTGCCGTCGACACCCACCGTCGCGACCGACTGCAACTGCTCGCTGTGCCGCCGCATCGGCGGGCCGTGGGTCTATTTCGAGTTCGGCACCGTCGCGATCGAGGGTCATCCGCAGGCCACGGCCGAATACATGTGGGGCGACAAGACGCTGCGCACGATCCATTGCAGGACGTGCGGCTGCATCACGCACTGGGAGCCGCTGCAATCCGCACCCGGCGGCAAGCATGGCGTCAACCTCGGCAACTTCGACCCCGCGCTGATCGCGTCGGTGCGCGTGCGCCGCTTCGACGGGGCCGATACCTGGCGCTTCATCGACGAATAGGCGTGCCTGCCCGGGGCGGATTCAAGCGGGTGCCGGTTCCAGGCGTCGATGCCCGCAGGCGCGTGCCATCATGGCCCCGACGCGGCGCGCGTGAACCCTTCACCGGGTGCGCGGTGCCACGGCCACCGTCCAAGAGAGCTTCGAGAGGGGTTGCAGACCATGATCACGCGATTCGCCATGTTCGAAGGGCAGGTCAAGGCGGGGCAGACCGATGCCTTCCGCGCGGCCGTGCTGGCCGAGGTCCTGCCGCACTGGAAGTCGTTCCCGGGCGCGCTCGCCGTGCGTGTATGTTTTGCCGACGATCGCGACGAGGGCGCGCCCGAACTGCCGCTGATCCTCGCCATCAGCTATCCCGATCGGGTGGCGATGGATGCAGCCCTGGCGAGCCCTGAGCGCGCCAAGGCGAAGGCTGCCACCGAGGCGGTGCTGGCGCGCCATTTCGATGGGCGGATTCATCACCACGTCACGGTGGCGAACGAACATGTGCGCTAGCGTCGCAGCGGCGTCCCCCGACGACGGCAGCCCCGCAGCCCCATGAAAGCCGCCCTCCTCGAGCGCTACGGTCGCGCCGATGCGGTCCGTGTGGCCGACGTACCGTCGCCCACGATCGGCGACACCGATCTGCTGGTACAGGTGCGCGCGGCGAGCGTGAACCCGCTCGACGTCAAGACTCGCGACGGTCAGGTGAAGGTGCTGCTGAAATACCCGCTCCCGCTGGTGCTGGGCAACGACCTGGCGGGTGTCGTCGTGCAGGCGGGCCGGCAGGTCACGCGCTTCAAGGTCGGCGACGCGGTGTATGCACGACTCGACAAGACACGCATCGGCGCGTTCGCCGAGTTGGCGGCGGTGCGGGAATGCGACGCCGCGCTGAAGCCGGCGAATACGACCTTCGAGGAAGCGGCCTCGCTGCCGCTGGTGGCGCTCACCGCTTGGCAGGCGCTGGCCGAATTGGGCCAGCTCGGCGCCGGCCAGCGGGTGCTGATCCATGCGGGCAGCGGCGGCGTCGGCAGTGTGGCCATCCAGATCGCGCACCACCTCGGCGCGACGGTGCTCACGACGGTGGGGCAACGCAATGTCGATCTGGTCAAGCGCCTGGGCGCGGACTTCGCGATCGACTACCGCAGCACGCGCTTCGAGGAGGTCGCCAAGGACTGCGATGTCGTGCTCGACAGCGCCGGCGGCGACACACTCGTGCGGTCGTTCGCGTGCGTGAAGCCCGGCGGCGTGGTGGTCAGCATCGGAGGCACACCGTCGGTCGCGTTTGCGCGGCAATGGGGCCTGAACCCGCTGCTGGTCTTTGCGATCGGCGTGATGTCGCGCAAGGTGACGGCGGCTGCAAGGGCGCACGCGGCGCGTTTCGAGTACCTCTTCATGCGCCCCGACGGGGCGCGGCTCGCCGAGATCGCCCGCCTGGTCGAAGGCGGCGTCATCGTGCCGCTGGTCGACAAGGTCTTCGAACTCGACCAGGTGCGCGAGGCGCTCACCTATTCGGCCTCCGGTCGTGCCACCGGCAAGGTCGTCGTCAAGGTGTCCTGAGGTCCAACGACGTGGGCGCGCGCGGGCGTGCGCCGGCGGACCCCGACCTCGCGGTCGGCAGGGCGCGCGTGGGACGGGCGCTCGTGTGGCGCGGCGTTTGACTATCATGCTGGGCACAGCCACCGGCGCACGGCCGGCGCGGCCCACCCGTCCCACTTCAAGCCTGTGACCGACCTGCGGCCCCTGCCGGCCCTGGCCACTTTGGAAGCCTCCACGATATGAAGCGTCTCTCGTGCCTCTCGATGTGTCTCCTCGTTGCCGCGTGCGCGACGAATGCGCCGCAGGGCGGCGTTGCGGTGCCATCCGATCGGGCGAACCTGCCCTACAGTTCTCCGGAATGCCTGGCCAAGAAGCTCAAGCCCGTCGATCCGTTCCCGGTGAACGAGATCCCCGCGACGGCGTTGGCCGGCCACAAGAGCGGCTGGGTCGCGATCCGCTACGACGTGGTGTCGGGCGCCGCGCAGAACCTGGTGATCGTCGGCAGCGACGGCTCGGGCCTGTACGACGCGCCGGCCATGCGGCATGTGGCCCGGTATCGCGACGCGACGAAGTCGACCGTCGGCGCCTGCGTCACGATGATCGACGTGAAGTTCTAGTCCGCGCCCCAGCGGTCGACGCGCCAAAGGGCCGGCGACAATTGGCCGTTCGTCCATCGCCCATCGCCGCGCGCAGCGGCGCAAACCCCTGAAGTAAGGTCCGCCATGGCCGCGTATGTGATCTTCGATGTCGACATCCGCGACATGGCCCAGTACCAGGCGTTCATGCAAGAGGTCAAGCCGGCCGTGGAGGCCGCCGGTGGGCGGTACCTGGCGCGTGGCGGCGCGCACAAGGTGTACGAAGGCGACTGGCAGCCGCGCCGCATCGTGCTGTTCGAATTTCCATCGGTCGCCGCCTTCGAGGCGTTCTACGAAGGCCCGGTGTACCAGGGCCTGAAGCCGATTCGGGACGCCTGCAGTTCGGCGCGCCTCGTCTCGGTCGAAGGGCTGGTGGCGTAGCAAGCGCGAGCCGGCGCCGCCGGCAACGTCGATCACGAAAGGACGAACCCTCGCCATGGCCACGATCCGCCCGCACAACCGCCCCGTCCTGCTGGTCGTCGACGTCCAGGTGGCCGTGATGGCCGACGCCTGGGACGCGCCGAGAGTCATTGCCAACATCGGCCGCGCTGTGGCGCGTGCGCGCGCGCTCGGGGTTCCGGTGGCCTGGGTGCAGCACGACGGCGACGATCTGCCGCGCGGGTCGGCCGGGTGGCAACTGGTACCTGAGTTGCAGCCGGCGGATGGCGACGTGCATGTCTTCAAGCGCTACGAGTCGTCGTTCGAGGACACGACGCTGGAGTCGGAGCTGGCCCGGCTCGGCGCCGCACACATCGTGCTCGCCGGCGCCGCCACCAACTGGTGCATCCGCGCCACGGCTTACGCAGCGCTGGACCGCGGCTACGACCTCACGCTGCTGAAGGATGCCCATACCGCGCCGAGCCTCGAACTGCGCGATGGCAAGCGCGTCGAGGCCGAGGGCATCGTCGCCGACCTGAACGCCGTGATGACGTGGATCCGGTACCCCGGCCGCCAGGCCGCCACGGCCACGGCCGACGCGGTCGATTTCGCAACGCCGGGCGGTGGCCGGGCGTGACTCCCGTAGCGCCGGCCGCGGACGCCGAGGTCCTCTGTGCGCTCGAGCGGCGCCGCACGCGGGCCCTGGTCGAGCGTGACCTGCCCACGCTGCACGCACTGCACGCGCCCGACTACGAGCTGGTCACACCCGCCGGCCAGGTGATCGCGCGCGAGGAATACCTGGCTGCGATCGAGCGCGCGCCGTTCTATGCCGGCTGGCACGTGGAGGGTGAGATGCGCGTGCGCCTCACGCCGGCGATGGCGCTCGTGCGCTACCGGGCGCGGCTGCTGTTTCCGTCGGGCCGCGAGCTGCATTGCTGGCACCTCGACGCGTACGAACGTCGCGCCGGTGATTGGCAGGCGGTGTGGTCGCAGGCCACCGAACTTCGCCGTCCACCAGCCTGAGCGCCGGCGCCGGGTTGGCGGGGCCCCGCCCGTCGGGCGCTTACAAGGCGTCCATCACCTTCACGAGACGCCCGCGCACTTCGGCGGCAAGCGCACCGACCGCCGGGTGGTCGACCAGGCGCAGCACCGCGTCCGGGTCCATGAATTCCACCCGCACCGCACCGCCAGCGTCGGTGCGCACGACCACGTTGCACGGCAGCAGGGCGCCGATCTCGGGTTGCGCCTCGATCGCCTGGCGTGCCAGGTGCGGGTTGCAGGCGCCGAGGATCTTGTACGGCGCCATGTCGAGGTCGAGCTTCTTCTTCATCGTCGCTGCGACGTCGATCTCGGTCAGCACACCGAAACCCTGCGTGGCCAGCGCGGCGGTCACACGCTCGCAGGCGGTGGCGAAGTCCATCGATACGTTCTTGCCGAAGGCGTAGGCCGTCATGAGCATCTCCTGAGTGATTTCCGCCCGATTCTCGTCGGACCTCCCGCGGGGCGCGGGTTGGCGGATGACCGGGCTAGTGTGCACCGGGCGGGCGGGCCCGCGCGATGTGTCAGGGGCGGTGGCTTGACCCTCGTCAATCCCATGACGCCGATGCCTGCCGACACTGCGTCCGGGGACAACGGTGCGGCGCCTGCCGCTGCAGGAGACATCAAGATGGACATCCCAGTGCGCTCGGGCGCGGGGTTCGACCTGCCGCGTTATCTGTCGCTGCAGCCGCTGTTCCAGGAGATGACACGCGAAGAACTCGCGCGCCTCGCCCAGGGCTGCAGCCTGCAGCGGCTGGTGCGCGGCGAAGACATCTTCCGCGTCGGCGACCCGTGCGAGGCCTTCCACGTGGTCGTCACCGGCCAGGTCAAGCTGTTCGGCATTTCGCCGTCGGGGCAGGAAAAGGTGATCGAGATCGTCTCGCCCGGGCAGAGCTTTGCCGAGGCGCTGATGTTCACCGGCCGGCCCTGCATCGTGAATGCCCAGGCGCTCAACGACGCGCTGGTGCTGCGCATCGGCAAGGCCGTGGTGCTCGACGAGATCGGGCGCGACCCGCGCTTCGCGCTGCGCATGCTGGGCGGCATTTCGCGCCGCCTGCACGGCCTGGTGCACGACGTGCAGGCCTATGCGCTGCAGAACGGGATGCAGCGTGTGATCGGCTACCTGCTGCGCGACCAGGGCACGGAGACGATGGCCGAAGAAGGCAGCGCCGGCGAGGCGGTGACCGTCTCGCTGCCGGTGAGCAAGGCGACGATCGCCTCGCGCCTTTCGCTGACACCCGAATATTTTTCGCGTGTGCTGCACGAACTCGAAGGGGCCGGGCTGATCGCGATCGACGGCCGCGACATCCAGATCATCGACGCCCGGCGCCTGGCGGGCCACCTCGTGCCTTGAGAGGCCGGCTGCGGCGCAGTGCGGTGGCGGGTACCGGCGCACCGGCCCGAATCGAATGAACTGATCGGTTGGAGGTGACGGGCGCGGCCACCCGTGCGCGCCCTTGATGCATGTCACCCTGGCCCAGAACGCACGTTGCTGGCCGTCGGTTCGTTGATGCAGGTCACGCCGTCCGCGGCGGCGCCGCCGACGATCGCCAAACCAATACAAGGCCCGAGGACATGATCATGAGAGTTGCCCGATTGCTTTTGCTGCCGTCCCTGTTGATGGCTGGCGGTGTCGTCATGGCCGCGGATCCCGCGGCGATCGACTGGGGCAAGGTGCCGGTCGCCAACGTGGGGCTGTTCTACCCAGGCCAGTCCTCCTACGAGTGGCTTCGTTCCGACGCCCACAAAGGTGCGGCCAAGGAGGTGCAGCGCGGCGATGCGTGCGTGACCTGCCACGACGAGAAGGACGCGGAAAAGGATCTCGGCGACAAGCTCGTCAAGCCCGGCCGCCTCGAGCCCATGCCCGTGGCGGGCAAGAACGGCTACGTCGACCTGAAGGTCCAGGCCGCCTACGACGAGAAGAATGCCTATCTGCGGTTCCAGTGGAAGACACGCAATCCGTTCCCGGGAAGCGAGCACCAGTACCTGCGGTTCGACGGGCACGAATGGAAGGTCTACGGCTTTCCGAAGCTCGACAAGGTGGTCCAGGACGGCAAGCAGCCCGGCATCTACGAGGACCGCATGTCGGTCATGATCGACGACGGCAAGGTGGCCGGCTTCGCGCAGCAGGGCTGCTGGCTGACCTGCCACGACGGCCAGCGCGACATGCCCAAGCTGTTCACCAAGGAGGAGGTCGAAGCGAATGCGATGCTCAAGGCGATCGGAAAGTCCGACGTTCGCAAGTACCTGCCCGACAGCCGGACCGACCCGTCCGACTGGAAGACCGGCAAGACGGTCGAGGAGCTGGCCAAGATCAAGGCGGCCGGCGGCTTCGTCGATCTGATGCAGTGGCGCGCGCACCGCAGCAACTTCGTGGGCATGGCCGACGACGGCTACGTGCTCGAGTGGCGCCTGGGCGATGCCGGCAAGGACCCCTTCGGCGGCAACGCCGATGCCAAGACCCACCAGCCCAAGTTCATGTGGGACGAGAAGAAGGTCGGCTACAAGTCGATCACGGCCGACCAGTTGCGCAAGGGCGATCATGTGCTGATCCGCGAGACCAATGCCGTTCCTTTCGACCCGAATGCGGGATGGAAGGAGGGCGACATGGTGCCCGACTACATCCTCAGCCGCGAGGACGCCAAGGGTTCAGCCGCCGACAACAACGCCATCGGGAGTTGGAAGGACGGGCAGTGGACGGTCGTCATGATCCGTCCGCTCGGACTCTCGAATGCGGACGACAAGGCCTTGAAGCCCGGCGGGGTCTACCACATCGGTTTCGCCGTGCACGACGACAACATCACGACACGCGGGCACCATGTCTCGTTCGTGCGCACGCTGGGCCTGGGCACGAAGGCCGACATCCAGGCCGTCAAGCTGCCGTAGCAAGCACCTGACTCGCGGTCAGGGCCGGCGCGGGTCGATGAAGATCGGCGCGCCGCCGGCGCGCAGCGGGATCTCGAACCATTCGCGGCCGTCACGGTCCACGGGGCGTGCGGCCGCGGTGTCGGGCTCGCCTTGCACGGCGCGTTCGGAGATCTGCCGCCGGATGTCGAGTTGATAGACCCGCAGCACGGTTCGGTCGTCGGTGCGATCGGCGCCGGTGCCCAGAACATACGCAAAGGTGCTGTCGAAGGCCAGCCCTCGCAGCGGGGCCTCCAGCTTCGTGCGGCGCGGGTTCAGGAAGCCGGGCAGGGCGACGCCCTCGCCCATCCTGTAGTCGTGCACGAACCCGTCGTAGATGGGCTCGGCGCTCGGGTCGACCGAGATCTCCCACAGCTCGGCCAGCGTATCGAACACGGCAACGACGCTGCGGCGCACCGGCAGTGTGTGCAGTTCGCGCACCTGGGCCGACCCCAGACCGCCCAGCCCACGCACCGGCAGCGTGCGAACGCGCTGGCCGGTCGTGGTGTCGGAGACCACGAGCGCGCCGTCCTCGGCACTGAACTGCCAGCGCCCGTTCGCCGACAGCACCGACGGCTGCGCCAAAAGCGGCGTGGCCTGCGCCAGCAGGATGCCGGTGCAGGCCACCAAGCGCCAGCGCCAGGGCGCGCGGGCCATGGACGTCAGGACTTCAGGATCAGCTCGATGGCGGCCTTGAGGTCGGCGTCGCCGATCTTCTCCGGCGGGTTCGGCGCCATCGGGATCGGTCCCCAGACGCCGGCGCCACCCTTGCGCACCTTGGCGGTCAGCGTGGCCATCACATCCTGCCCCTTGTACTTGGCAGCGATGTCCTTGAAGGCCGGCCCGACCAGCTTCTTATCCTTGTTGTGGCAGGCCATGCACCCGGCCTTGTTCATGGCATCGTCGACCGGAGCGGCCAGTGCCCCGAGGGGTGCCAGGGCCAGGGCCGCGACAGCGGTGAGCAGGGTCTTCATCGCAGGTTCTCTCCTCAGTAGATGTCGTGCTGGGTGTTGTAGACGTTGAAGTGCCCGGTGGGCGTGATGATGCGCGGGTCCTTGATCACGGCCTTGAGCTTGAGCGTCTTGTCGTCGACGACGACGAGCGCACTCTGCTTGTTCTTGGCACTCCAGACCGAGAACCACACCTCGTCGCCGGCCTTGTTGAACTCGGGCTGCACCACGCGCTTGGCGCCGTCGTCGGTCAGGCCCGCCCACTCGGCGATCGGCAGCACGGCGTAACCCTTGTCGAGGTGGTCGATGTCGTACACGGCCACCGACTGCGCGAGTTTCGGGTCGGGGTTGAGCGGCGTGTCGCTGTACAGGTGCCGGCTCTTCGGGTGGCTCTTGATGAACAGCGCCCCGCCACCCTGGCCCTTGAGTTCGGCGACCTTCTTGAAGGCATAAGCCTTGTGCTTCACGGGGTCGGTACCGATCAGCGAGATGCTGTCGTCGCCCAGGTGGCCGGTGGCCCACACCGGCCCGAAGGTCGGGTGCACGATGTTCGCGCCGCGCCCGGGGTGCGGCGTGCGGCCGACCTCGACGATCGCCGCGAGCTTGTCTTCCTTGGCGTCGATGACCGAGATCTTGTTGCTGTTGTTGGCCGCGACCATGAAGTAGCGCTTGGTCGAGTCCCAGCCGCCGTCGTGCAGGAACGGGGCCGACCCGATCTCGGTGACCTTCAGCGCGTCGAGGTTGCTGTAGTCGACCATCAGCGTCTTGCCGGTCTCCTTCACGTTGACCACGAACTCTGGCTTGAAGTGGCTCGCCACGATCGACGCCACGCGCGGTTCGGGGTGGTATTCCTGCGTGCCGACGACCATGCCGCGGGTGCCGACGATCTTCAGCGGCTCGAGCGTGTCGCCCTTCATGATCACGTACTGCGGCGGCCAGTATGCGCCGGCGATGGCGAGCTTGTCGGTGAAGTCGCCTTCCTTGCCCTTGTATTTGCTCGTGTCGACCGAGCGCGCCTCGAGGCCGATGCGCACCTCGGCCACGTTGTCGGGCTTCTCCATCCACAGGTCGATCATGTCGATCTTGGCATCGCGCCCGATCACGAACAGGTAGCGCCCGGACGCCGATACACGCGAGATGTGCACCGCGTAGCCGGTCTTGACGACGTTGATGATCTGCTTGGTGTCGCCGTCGATCAGCGCCACCTCGCCGGTATCGCGCAGCGTGGTCGAGAAGATGTTCTCGATGTTGTAGGCGTTCATCTTGCGCGTCGGCCGCTGGTCCGGCGGCACGATGACCTTCCAGGTCTGCTTCATCTGCGCCATGCCGAACTCGGGCGGCACCGGCGGGTCGTGCTGTACGTAGCGCGCCATCAGGTCGACCGTCTTCTCGTCCATCTCGCCGCTGGTCATCCAGTTGGGCATGCCGGCAGGCGAGCCGTAGGCGATGAAGACCTTCAGGTAGTCGGTGCCCTTGGCCTGCGTGATGTCGGGTGTCAGCGGCTTGCCGGTGGCGCCCTTGCGCAGCACACCGTGGCAGCCCGCGCAACGCTCGAAGTAGATCTTGCGCGCGGTCTCGAACTCGGCCACCGTCATCGGCGGCGCCTTCGGATTGGTGGCGTGGTACATCGCCTCGCCGGCGAGCGGCGACGCGCCGGCCTGGTAGTTCATTTCCTCGGGGGTCACGGGTTTTTTGTCCTGGGCCTGTGCGAGCAGGGGCACGGCGGCCAGCAGGATGGCGGCGGCGAGCGGGGTCGGATGGATGCGCGTCATGGTCGGGCTCCTTGTCTTGACGTGTTCGGTGCGTGTCTGCCCGCATCGTCAGGCGCGCGCGCCGCGCAGTCCTTGAACTGGTTCAAGCGCAGCGCGCATGGACCGGTGCGACCGGACCAAAAGGCGAACCAGGTCAAGGCCCGCGCCGGCGTCCTTGCGCATCCTGTGCGGTGTGCAGAACAAGGAGACGACGGCATGAAGACCACACGACGACGCTGCCCGCACGTGCACCAGGCGACTCGCGGGGCGGCGGTGGTGCTGGCGGCACTGGTCGGCGCCGCGCAGGCGCAGTCGAACGACCCCGCCGGCGTTCAGACCGTGGTCGTGAGCGCGACACGCCACGCGATGGCGCTGATCGACGCGCCGGCGGCGATGAGCGTGATCACGCGCGAGCAGATCGAGCAACGGGGTGTCGACGGCGTGCTCGACGCGTTGCGCGGCGAGACCGGCGTCGCGCTGCAGGGCCGCACGATCTCGGGCCGCAAGACGATCAGCCTGCGCGGCATGGACAGCCGGCACACGCTCGTGCTGGTGGATGGCCGGCGCATCGCGGCGAGCGACGGCATCGTCGGCCACAGCGACTTCCAGGGTGACTGGATCCCGGCCGAGGACATCGAGCGCATCGAGGTCATCCGGGGCCCGATGTCGGTGCTCTACGGCGCCGAGGCGCTGGGCGGCGTGGTCGACATCATCACGCGCCAGCCGGGCGCGCAGTGGGCCGGTTCGGCGCTGCTCGAAGGCCTGCAGGCCGACGGCTCGCGCGGCGGCGACGGCCACCGGGCCGCCGTGCGCCTGGCCGGCCCGCTGGGCGATGCGTGGCGGCTCGCGGTGAGCGCCTCGGACGTGCGGCGCACGCAGGTGCAGTCGCCCGCCGACGAATTGATCACGGACCTGGAGGGCCGCCACCGGCAGGATGCGGGCGTGCTGCTGCAGTGGCAGGTGTCGGCCGGCCAGCGCATCGAGGTCGAGCACCGCGCAGGGCAGGAGGAGCGCCAGGCCGGATCGCGCGAGACACGCGGCGCGCGTCGTTACTACGACAGCTTCACGTCGATCGACCGGCGCCAGTCGTCGCTCGGCTGGTCGTCGGACTGGGGCGGCCCGATGCAATGGCGCAGCCTGCTGCGGGTGTACGAAAGCGATGTCGATGTCGGCAACGTCCGCACGAACGGCGTCGCCGCACTGCGCCCGAACGAGCTGCAGGACCGGGTCGCCGAAGGCCAGGTCTCGCTGATGGCCAGCGTCGGCCAGTTGGTCACCGGCGGCTTCGAGCTGCGCGACGAGACGCTGTTCAACGAGGCACTGCCCGGCGGTCGCGGCGATGCAAGGCACCGCGCCGCGTATCTGCAGGACGAGGTGGCCCTCGGCCGCACGCTCGCTTTCACCGTGGGCGTGCGCCACGACCGCCACGACCAGTTCGGCAACGAATGGAGCCCGCGCGCCTACGCCGTCTGGCGCCCGGCGCCGCAGTGGACGGTCAAGGGGGGCATCGGCCACGGCTTCAAGGCGCCCACGCTGAAGCAGATCACCGACGGCTACAAGGAGGACGAAGGCCCGAATACCTTCACCGGCAACCCGGCGCTGAAGCCCGAGACGAACGATGCCGTGGAAATCGGGGTGGGCTGGGACGGCACGACGGCAGGCGTCCAGGCGATGCTGTTCTCGAACCGCGTGAACCGGCTCATCGTGCCGCAGCTGCTCGGCGTGGTGGGCGGGCGCGCGCAGTACACGTTCGTCAACCTGGACCGCGCGCGGCTGCAGGGCCTCGAGGCCTCGGCGACCCGAACGCTCGGCGCCGGGTTCAAGGGGGCGCTCAACTACCAGTACCTCGACGCCACCGACGGTGACGGGCACCGCCTGGAGAAGCGGCCGCGCCATACCCTCGGCGCACGGCTCGACTGGACCCGCGGCGCGTGGGACGCCGGCCTGCATGTCGAAAGCACGAGCGGTCAGCTGCTGGCGCCGCTCGTCGCGGGCGGGCCGTTGCAACCCGTGCCGGCGGTCACGCTCGTCGGGGCGCAGGTCCGCTGGCGTGCGACGCCGGCGGTCGATCTCGGCTTCGCCGTCGACAACCTCACCGACGTGCGGCTGGCCGACAAGTCGCCGCTGTTCCTGTTTGCCGAGACGCCGCGAACGTTCCGCTTGTCCTTGCGCGGACGGTGGTGACATGTGGCTGCGGACAATGACGACCGATGACCTGGATCGAGTACTACGTGCCGGTGCGGCACGTCCACCTGACGGCGGTGACGCTGAGCCTGACGCTGTTTGCGGCGCGCGGCATCGCGGTGCTGGCCGGCGCGCACTGGCCAATGAGCGGCGCCGCGCGGGGCGCCAGCATGGCCATCGACACCGTGCTGCTGGCCGGCGGTGTGGCGCTGTGGGCGATGCTCGGGCTGAACCCGCTGCACGACGCCTGGCTCGGCACCAAGCTCGTGCTGCTGCTCGCCTATATCGCGTTCGGTTCGCTGGCGCTGCGGCGCGCGCACACGCCGCGCGCCCGCGCCCTGTTCTTCGTGGCGGCGGTGGCCTGTGCTGCCTTCATGGTGAGCGTCGCGCTGGCCCATCAACCCGCCGGCATCTGGTGGCTTCTTCAGGGAGGCTGAGCGCGACATGAACGCCACATCGACGATCCCTCTGCATCGCACGCCTCAGGCCGGCTTCGAACAGCCCTTCGAGATGCTGCATGCCTGCCACGAGCGTGTGGAGCGCATGCTGCGGCTGCTGCAGCGCCTGCGCACGCACCTGGCGGCGATGGGCTGCGACGAGCAGGCACGGCAGGCGGCGCGGGACGTGATGCGCTACTTCGACCTCGCCGCGCCAGCACACCACGAGGACGAGGAGCGGCATGTCTTCCCGCCGTTGCTGGCGGCCGGCGAATGTGTCGACGCGGTGCGGCGCCTGCAGGCCGAGCATGTCGAGATGGCCGCGCTCTGGCCGTTCGTGCGCGCCGTGCTGCAGCGGGTGGCCGATGGCGCGTGGGCCGGCTTCTCGCCCGACGACGAAGGCCTGCTGGAGCAATACGCCCGCCTCTACGACTGGCACGTGGCGGCGGAGAACGAACTCGTCTACCCGGCTGCCGCGCGCCGCCTGGATGACGCGGCGCAGGCGGCCATGGGCGACGAGATGTCGCGCCGGCGCGGCATCACGCCGGGTTGACACGCATCAACGGGCGGGCCGGGCGCACGGCCTAGAGTGCCTGCACTGTCCGGCTTCGGGGAATGTTCATGTTCAAGAGACTGCTCGTGCCGGTGGATGGCACCGAGATTTCCGAGCGCGCGATGGGCGAGAGCCTGGGCCTGGCGAAGCAGCTCGGCGCGGCCGTCGTCGGCTTCGTCGTCGAGGCGCTGCCGCCGCTGCCCACCACGGGCGCCGCGCTCACCAACTACTCGCGCGACGTGACCGAGCACGAGGCGCGCACCGCCGCGCATGCCAACAAGGTGCTGGCGCACTTCGGCGAGAGGGCCGCCGCCCATGGCGTGGCGTTCGAGTGGCACTACGACCGCAACGACGACATCGCCGGCGCAATCGCCAGCGCGGCGAACGCCAAGGCCTGCGACATGATCGTGATGATCACGCACGGTCGCGGCACCTTCGGCGAACTGCTGTTCGGCTCGCAGACCAAGAACGTGATGGCACGCAGCAAGCTGCCGTTGCTCGTGCTCCATTGAGGTGACCGCGCGCGCGGCGCCGGTGGCTGCAGACCGGCACGCGGCCGTACCGTCCGGCGCGGCGTGGTGGGCCTGGGCTGCCGATGCGCTGTCGAGCGATCTGGCTTCGGGCCCGCAGGGGCTGTCGGCACACGACGCGGCTGCACGCCTGCACCGCTGCGGCCCCAATGTGTTGCGCCCGCAGCGCGACACGGCCGCGCTGCAACTGCTGTGGCGCCAGGTGTCCAGCCCGCTGGTGCTGATCCTCGTCGTCGGGGCGGTGATCTCGCTCTTCATTGGCGACTGGATCGACTCGGCCACGATCCTGGCCATCGTCCTGGGCAGCACGGCGCTGGGTTTCTTCCAGGAATACCGCGCGTCGGTGGCGGTGGCGCGGCTGCGTGGCCGGCTGGCGATGACCACGCGTGTGCGGCGCGGCGGCGACTGGCACACGCTGCCCGCGCGCCGGCTCGTGCCCGGCGACGTGATCGAACTCTCGGCCGGGCGCCTCGTCCCGGCGGACGGGCGGGTGCTGGAGGCGCGCGATTTCCTCGTGACCGAGGCGAGCCTGACGGGTGAATCGTTCCCGGTCGAGAAACGGCCGGGCAGTGTGCCCGCCGACACGCCGCTGCGGGCGCGCACGAACGCGGTCTTCCTGGGCAGCTCGGTGCGCAGCGGCCAGGCCACGGTGCTGGTGGTGCGCACCGGCCGCGATACAGCGATGGGCGACGTCGCCGCGCGTCTGACCACGCCGCCGCAGGAGGCCGAGTTCGCGCGCGGCGTGCGCCAATTCGGCGAGCTGCTGCTGCGCGTGATGCTGCTCGTGGTGGTGTGCGTGCTCGTGGCCAACCAGTTGCTCGGCCGGCCCGTGCTCGGCTCGCTGCTGTTTGCCGTCGCGCTGGCGGTGGGCCTTTCGCCCGAGATGCTGCCGGCGATCGTCAGCGTGTCGCTCGCGCGCGGGGCACGCATGCTGGCGGCGTCGGGGGTGCTGGTGCGCCGGCTCGATGCGATCGAGGACCTCGGCGGCATGGACGTGCTGTGCACCGACAAGACCGGCACGCTGACCGCGGGCACGATGTCGCTCGACGCCGCCTGCGGGCCGGACGGCGTGGCCTCGGCCGGCGTGCTGGCGCTGGCGCACCTGAACGCCGCGTTCGAGACCGGCATCGACAACCCGCTCGATGCGGCGCTGGTGCAGGCCGGCCGTGCGGCGGGCCTGAGCACCGCGGGCTGGCGCAAGGTCGACGAGATCCCGTACGACTTCGTGCGCCGCCGTCTCACCATCGTGGCGGCACGCGACGGCGACGCGGGCCCACACTGGATCGTGAGCAAAGGCGCCTTTGCGAGTGTGCTGGACGTCTGCGTGGCGGTCGCGGTGGGCGACGCCGAGCAGGCTTTGGACGACGCCTGGCGCGAACGGCTCGAGACGCACGTCCAGCAGCTGGGTGCGCAGGGCGTGCGGGTCCTCGCGCTGGCCACGCGGCAGGTGCCGGCACAGGCCGAATACCGTGTCGACGACGAACGGGCGCTCGTCTTCCGCGGCTTCCTGCAATTCACCGATCCGCCCAAGCCGACGGCCGTTCGCACCGTGAAGGCGCTCGCCGATCTCGGCGTGCGCGTCAAGATCGTCACCGGCGACAACCGCCACGTGGCGGCCTACGTGGGCGCCGCAGTGGGGCTCGATCCGGCCGCGCTGCTCACGGGCGAGGCCATCGCCGGCATGCGCGACGAGGCGCTGTGGCACCTGGCCGAGCGTACCGACCTGTTCGTCGAGGTCGACCCGGCGCAGAAGGAGCGCATCGTGCGTGCGCTGCAACGCACTGGTCATGCCGTGGGTTATCTCGGCGACGGCATCAACGACGCGCCGGCGCTGCATGCCGCCGACGTGGGCATCTCGGTCGACCAGGCCGTGGACGTGGCGCGCGAGAGCGCCGACGTGGTGCTGCTGCGGCCGGATCTCGACGTGCTGCGGCGCGGCGTGGAGGACGGCCGGCGCACCTTTGCGAATACGCTCAAGTACATCTCCATCACGACGAGCGCCAATTTCGGCAACATGGTCAGCATGGCGCTGGCCACGCCGCTGCTGCCCTTCCTGCCGCTCACGGCGACGCAGATCCTGCTCAACAACTTCCTGTCCGACCTGCCATCGGTGGCGATCTCGACCGACCGGGTCGACGCCGTGCAGCTGCGGTCGGCGCAGCGCTGGAACGTGGGCGACGTGCGGCGGTTCATGCTCGTCTTCGGCCTCGTCAGCTCGGCCTTCGACCTGCTGGCGTTCGCGTTGCTGGTGTTCATCTTCCATGCCGGCGAGACGGCCTTCCACAGCGCCTGGTTCGTCGTCTCGCTGATGACGGAGCTGGCGGTCGTGCTCGTGCTGCGCACACGCGGCCCGGCGTGGCGCAGCCGGCCCGGCAGGTTGCTGCTCTGGACGACGCTCGTGGTGATGGCGGCGGCACTCGTGCTCCCGTACACCGGGCCGCTGGCGCAGGTGTTCGGGCTCGCGCCGATCGGCCTGCCGCAACTGGCGGCCCTGCTGGCCATCGTGGCCGGCTACGTGGCCGCCACGGAGGCGGCCAAGCGTGCATTCGAGCGGCGGCTGGTGCGCATGGCGATGTGACGGATCGAACGCGTGGCGCGCCGGGGCGTCGCCCCACAATCGCGCCATGTCCACGGCCGGCCTCTTTGCCCAGTCGCTGCTGATCGGTCTGTCGATCGCGGCACCGGTCGGTCCGATCGGTCTGCTGGTGATCCAGCGCACGCTGCAGCGCGGTCGCGCCGTCGGCCTGGCCACGGGCCTGGGCGCGGCGGTGGCCGATGCCGTCTATGGTGCCGTCGGTGCGTTCGGCGTCAGCGGCGTCATCCACGCGCTGCAGGGTGCGCGGGTCCCACTGGCGCTGTTCGGCGGCGCGTTTCTGCTCTGGCTGGCCTGGACCACGTGGCGGTCGCCGCCTGCCAGGCAGGCCGCATCGGTACCGGCCGACGCGCGCGGCCTGGCCGGCTGTTTTGCCGGCACGCTGCTGCTCACGTTGTCGAACCCGGCGACGATCTTTTCGTTCATCGCCATCTTCGGTGCGCTCGGTGCACGCGGGCCGGTGGGTTCGCCGTGGCCGATGATCGCCGGCGTGCTGGTCGGCTCTGCAGTTTGGTGGTTGTTGCTGAGCGGTGCCGTCGGCGCGCTGCGCGAGCGCTTCGACACCCACTGGCGACGCCGCGTGAACCGCCTGTCGGCCGTGCTGCTGGCGGCCCTGGCGCTGTGGCAGGTGGCGGCGCTCGCGCGCTGAGACGGCCACGCGGCCCGCCGGCCTTGCGGGCGTTGGCATGGTCTGTGCGACGTCGATAAATGTCGCTCCAACGCCGGGCCGGCCGCTACACCATCGTGGTGCGTACGGGCCGGTTCCGGTGGAAGCAGAACTGCGCCGCCACAGGCGAACCGAGGAGACCCCATGCACCGCCGCACCATTCTGAGCACCCCTGCGCTTGCGCTGGGGCTGGCCTTGATCGCACCGCTGGCTGCCCACGCGCAGACGGCGCTCGACGACGTGATGGCCCGCAAGAGCATCAATATCGCGATCCCGACCGACTTCCCGCCCTACGGCTTCGTCGGCACCGACCTCAAGCCGCAGGGCCTGGACATCGACATGGCCAACTACATCGGCACCAAGCTGGGCGTGAAGGTGGAACTGGTGCCGGTGACGAGCGCCAACCGCATCGCGTACCTGCAGACGAAGAAGGCCGACCTCGTGATCTCCACGCTCGGCAAGAACGCCGAGCGCGAGAAGGTGATCGACTTCACCGCTGCCTATTCGCCGTTCTTCCAGGCCGTCTTCGCGCCCAAGGGCGTGGCCGTCAAGACCCCGGCCGACCTCGCCGGCAAATCGGTCGGCGTCACGCGCGGCGCGATCGAGGACATGGAGCTCACCAAGGTCGCGCCGGCGAGCGCCGACATCAAGCGCTTCGAGGACAACAACGCCACCGTCTCGGCGTTCGTCTCCGGCCAGGTGCAGACGCTTGCCACCGGCGCATCGGTGGCCGGCAACATGATGGCGCGCAACCCGCAGCTCGACGCCGAGTACAAGTTCGTGCTGAAGGACTCCCCCAACTTCATCGGCGTGGCGAAGGGCGAGGACAAGCTGCGCCTGAAGGTGAACGAGATCATCGCGGCGGCCAAGACCGCCGGCGACCTCGACAAGCTGGCGAAGAAGTGGCTCGGCCGCCCCGCTGGCGACCTGCCGAACTGATGGCGATGCCGCGGCGCGCGCGATGATCGAGTTCGACTTCCTCGCCGTGCTCGTGCAGTGGCCCGCGCTGCTGCGTGGGGCCGCGTTCACGCTGCTGTTGAGCGCGGTGGCGGCGGTGCTCGGTGTCGGGCTCGGCGTGGCCTGTGCCTGGGCGCGCGCCTGGGGTCCGCGCCCGCTGTCGGCCGCGGTCGCGGTCTACGTCGAACTCGTGCGCAACACGCCGTTCATCGTGCAGCTGTTCTTCATCTTCTTCGGGTTGCCGACGCTGGGCGTCAAGCTGTCGCCGGAGACTGCGTCGGTGATCGCGATGGTCGTGAACCTCGGCGCCTATGCGGCCGAGATCGTGCGCGCCGGCATCGAGAACACGCCGCGCGGCCAGATCGAGGCGGCACGCAGCCTGGCACTGACGGAATTGCAGGTGTTCACGCGGGTGGTCCTGCCGCCGTCGCTGGGCCGGGTCTGGCCGGCGATGGTGAGCCAGATCGTGATCGTGATGCTCGGCTCGGCGGTGTGCGGGCAGATCTCCGCGCAGGAGCTGAGTTACGCCGCCAACCTGATCCAGAGCCGCAACTTCCGCGCCTTCGAGGCCTACATCATCGCCACCGCGATCTACCTCGTGATGGCTGTCGGCGTCCGCCACTTCCTGCACTGGGCCGGGCCGCGCTGGATCTTCGGCCGCACGCCGCAGGCCGGGCGCTGAGCGGCGCGCGGCAGCCGGGATTTCATGGTCGATTTCAGCCTCTGGGACATCTTCCGCAACCTGCTGCTGGCGGCGCGCTGGACGGTCGTGCTGTCGGTCATCGCCTTCGTCGGCGGGGGGCTGGTCGGGCTCGGGCTGCTGCTCGCACGGCTGGCGCAATGGCCCGGCGCGCAGCGCTACGTGGGGGCGTACGTGCAGCTGTTCCAGGGCACGCCGCTGCTGATGCAGCTCTTCCTGGCGTACTTCGGCCTGGCGCTGTTCGGCATCAACGTCTCGGCGTGGGTCGCTGCCGGGCTGGCGCTGACGCTGTACACCAGCGCCTTCCTGGCCGAGATCTGGCGCGGCTGCGTGAACGCCATTCCGAAGGGCCAGTGGGAGGCCGCCGACAGCCTGGCGCTGAGCTTCGGCGAGAAGATGCGTTACGTGATCGGACCGCAGGCGCTGCGCATCGCGGTGCCGCCGACCGTGGGCTTTCTGGTGCAGGTGATCAAGGGCACGGCGCTCGCGTCGGTGATCGGCTTCATCGAGCTCACGAAGGCTGGCACGATGATCACCAACGCCACGTTCCGCCCGTTCACCGTCTACGCCTGCGTGGCGCTGCTGTACTTTGCGCTGTGCTGGCCGGTGTCGGCGTATGCGCGCTCACTCGAGAGGAGTTTCAAGCGTGGACGCTGACCCGGCCAAGGCCCCCATCGTGCGCATCCAGGCACTGCGCAAGCGCTTCGGCGAGAACGAGGTGCTCAAGGGCATCGATCTGGACGTGCAGGCTGGCGAAGTGGTGGCCATCATCGGCAAGAGCGGGTCCGGCAAGAGCACGCTGCTCCGGTGCATCAACGGGCTGGAGGTGTTCCAGCAGGGCGCGCTCAAGGTCGATGGCCAGCCGCTCAAACACGGCGACGCAAAGGCGATGCGCGCGCTGCGCCAGCATGTGGGCATGATTTTCCAGAGCTTCAACCTCTTTCCGCACCTGACGGTCGGCCGCAACGTGATGCTCGCGCCCACGCTCGTCAAGGCACGCGACGGCGAGGCCTCGGCCAGCCAGGCCCGTGCGCTGCTCGAGCGCGTGGGCCTGGCGGAAAAGTTCGACGCCTGGCCCGACCAGCTCTCCGGCGGCCAGCAACAGCGCGTGGCGATCGCGCGCGCGCTCGCGATGGAGCCCAGCGTGATGCTGTGCGACGAGATCACGTCCGCGCTCGACCCCGAACTCGTCGGCGAGGTGCTGCGTGTCGTCGAGCGCCTGGCCGAGGAAGGCATGACGCTGATGATGGTGACGCACGAGATGAATTTCGCGCGCAAGGTGGCCGACCGCGTGGTCTTCATGCATGCCGGACGCATCCACGAGATGGGCCCGCCGCAGCAACTGTTCGGCGCGCCGCAGACGCCGGAGCTGCAGCAGTTCCTTTCCGCGCTGCATTGATCCGCCGCTGATGCGGGTGGCCATGAAAAAAGCGGGCCGCAGCCCGCTGTCCCACCCCCCCGGGTGTGTCGATCAACCGTTCAACCGCGGTGGCGGCGGCGGCTCACGCTGAAGCCGACGGCGGCCAGGCCGGCGAGCAGCATCGCGTAGGTCGACGGCTCCGGCACCGCGGTGACCGACAGTTCGCCGGAGTACGCGGCCTTGGCCAGCGGCGTGCCGGTGAGCATCAGCGTGAAGGGCGACGCGCCCGTGCCTTCGAGCCCGCCGACCGTCACGCGGCCCATCGTCATCATGCCCACGGCCGTGCCGTTCAGCGTGCCGGCAAATTTGGTGATGTTCTGGCCGCTCAGCGACAGCACGAAGTCGTACGTTCCGGCGGCGAGATTGACGAAGCTGATGACGTCGTCGCCACCGCTGAGCAGCGGGGCGCTGCCGATGAAGGAGCCTTCGCCCGACGACAGGTCGACCGTCTGGTCGGCCGCAAACGAGGGCAGGGCGGCGAGCGACAGGGCGGCGATCGCAAGGGTGGACTTCAGGTTCAAGAGGAGTGCTCCGCTGGGTAGATTCGATCGGGGTGGCTAGGGGGCATTGCGACCCCGACCACCGATGAATCGAACGTTACCGAGCGTCTCGTTTGCGGGCGACCCCGCGTTCGCGGGCCGGTGCTGTAACCGGCGTGAAGTCATGCACGGCTTCAGCCTGCAATGTGCGGAAACAGGTGCAGCGCGCCGTACTGCAACAGCAGGATCGTCTTGGCATCGACGATTTCTGCGCGATCGATCATCGCGAGCGCATCGTCGAATCCGCACTCGAAGACCTCGATGTCTTCGCCCTCCGCTTCGAGCCCGCCGCCGGCGCCAATGCGGTCGCCGGGCTCGTATTCCGCGACGAACAGGTGCAGCCGCTCGGTCACCGACCCGGGGCTCATGTAGGTGCGCATCACCTCGCGCGGTGCGCGCACGCGAAAACCCGCCTCCTGCTCGGCCTCGGCGCGAATGCACTCTTCCGGTTCCGCGCCGTCGAGCAACCCGGCCGGCACCTCAACCATCAAGGCATCCTGCCCGTTGACGAAGGCGGGGTAGCGGAACTGCCGCGTCAACACGACGCTGCGCTGGACGAGGTTGTAGAGCAGGATCGCGGCGCCGTTGCCACGGTCGTAGGTCTCGCGGTGCTGCGTCTGCCAGCGGCCGTCGCGCCGCAGGTAGTCGAACGTCGTCGTCTTCAGCGTGTACCAGTGGTCGGACAGCAGCTTGACGCTCTGGACACGGACTCGATCGGCGAGTTTCATGGGCAGTCTCTGATGAGGGTCACGGCAGCGTTGTACCAGTTGCATGGCCGACACCCACCGCGATGTCACGGGTTGTTGCGCGTGGGTGTGGCGTGACGGTCAGGTGTCGTCTTCCGGCCCTCTGCGGCCGTTGGCCGCGGAGGGCCCAGGGGCCTATGGCACCGCTCCCCCGAGCCCCCTGCGGGAGGGGGCTCCAGCTTGCATGACAAGTCGGCCAGGGGGCCGACGGGCACTCGAACCGGACGGCGCCGTCGAATTGCGTAGCGGCGCCAACCGCGCGCCGGCCCCGAGGCCGGCCTCACGGTCATGCTGGCGCCCCCTCGCGGAGGGGGGCGGGGGGAGCAACATGTACGGGCCCTGGCCCGGAGCGGCCTACGGCCGCTCCGGGCCGAAATCAGACTGCCGCGACACCAAGGCGATCGGTGCGCAAGCATCGCGACCGCAGCGACTGCGGCTCAAGTGCTCGGCTTGACGCCGAAGGCCCAGGCCAGCAGGGAGAAGCTGACGAATGCCGCCACCGTGCTCGTCATGATGATGCGTGCAATGCGACCGTTGTCGGCGCCGTAGCGCTCGGCCAGCAGCGACACGTTGCTGGCGCTCGGCAGTGCGGCGGCCAGCGTGAGCACGGTCACGATGAAGGGTGACAGCGGCGCGCCGAGGCGGTAGGCCGACGCGGTGGCCGCGAACACCAGCAGCGGATGCACAAAGAGCTTGATCATGGCCACCGGCACATACCGCGCCGGGGGTGTGCGGGTGTGGGCGTGTTGGCCCGCGCGGAAGAGCACCGCGCCGATGGTGAACAGCGCCACCGGCGTGGCGGCATCGGCCAGCATCCCGACCACCGCGGCGGGCGGGCCGGCGAGCTTCCAGCCGGCGGCCGAAAAGGCCGCGCCCGCGGCGATCGACCACGGCAGCGGGTTGCTCAGCGCCCCGCGCACGGCGCGCAGGGCCGCCGTGCGGGCGCCATGGCCGCTTGCGTCGTGGGCCTGCGCCAGGGCGATGCAAAGCGAACTGGTGACGAACAGGTCGGCCAGCACGGTGCAGATTACCGGCCCTGCCGCGGCCGGGCCGAGCAGCGCGGCCAGCAGCGGCACGCCCATGAACCCGGTGTTCGGGAAGGCCGCGACGAGCGCGCCGAAGGCGGCGTCCTTCAGGTGCACGGCGTCGCTCAGCGTGACCGCGACCGTGAAGAAGACGATCAGCAGCGCGCACAGCAGGTAGACCCCCAGTACGGCGGGGTTCAGCAGGTCGAAGACGGGCGTGTTTGCGCCGAAGCGGAACAGCATGCACGGCAGTGCGAAGTACAGGACGAACGTGTTGAGTCCCGGGATCGCGCTCTCCGGCAGCACGTGGCGGCGTGCTGCCAGATAGCCGCACAGCACCAGCGCGAAGAAGGGGATGGTGACGGCGAGGATGGCCTGCATGCGCGTAGGAGTATCGCAAGGCGCTGCGCGCGGCCGGCTGCATCACAATCACCTGCACACAGCCAGGAGCCCGCCGATGAAGATCGAAGACCAACCTCGGCGAGGTGTCCTCGCCAGCCTGTTCGGCGGCCTGTGGTGGCTGGTCGACGGAACACGCCGGCTGGTCGTGAACCTACTTTTCCTGTTCATCGTGGTGGCGGTGCTGTTTGCCGTCTTTGGCGGCAGCGCGCCGCGGCTGGCGGAAAAGACGGTGCTCGTGCTCGACCTTGCCGGCCCGCTCGTCGAGCAGCGCTCGGGCAGCGCGCGTGACGCGGCACTCGGTCAATTGCAGGGTCAGGACGCCCAGCAGACGCGGCTGCGCGACGTGATCGCGGCCCTCGACGCGGCCGCGCGCGAGCCGCGCATCACGAGCGTGCTGCTCGCACTGGATGGCCTTTCCGGCGGCGGCTTGACGGCCCAGCGCGAAGTGTCGTCTGCGCTGGTGCGTTTCCGCTCGGGCGGCAAGAAGGTGGTGGCCTGGGGCACGTCGTACGACCAGCGCCAGTACTACATCGCCGCCCATGCCGACGAGGTGTACCTGCATCCGATGGGCATGCTCACGCTTACCGGCTACGGCCGCCTGCGCAACTACTACCGCGAAGCGTTCGACCGGCTGGGCGTGAGTGCGAACGTCGTGCGCGTGGGCAAGTTCAAGAATGCGGCCGAGCCGTACTTTGCGAACGCGCCGTCGCCCGAGACGCTGGAGTCCGAGGGCATGCTCTACAACGCGCTCTGGTCCCTTTACACCGACGGCGTGGAGAAGGCGCGCAAGCTGCCCGCCGGCACGCTGGGCAAGGCGATCGATGCGCTGCCGGGCAGCCTGGTGGCCGTGGGCGGCGACGTCGGGCGCCTGGCGCTGCAGTCCAAGCTGGTCGACGGGCTGAAGACCCGCGACGAACTGCGCAAGCTGCTGGTCGAGCGCGGTACCGAGGACGCGCAGAGCAAATCGTTCCGCCAGATCGACCTGCATGGCTACCTGGCGCGCATCAAGCCGCAGCGCAGCGGTGATGCCGTGGCGGTGGTCGTCGCCGAAGGCGAGATCGGCGACGGCCTGGCGCCCCCCGGGCGCATCGGCGGGCGCTCGACGGCCGACCTGATCCGCAAGGCACGCGACGATGGGCAGGTCAAGGCGATCGTGCTGCGTGTCAATTCGCCGGGAGGCAGTGCGCTCGGCAGCGAGATGGTGCGCCGTGAACTCGAACTCGTGCGCGGCGTGGGCAAGCCGGTGATCGTCTCGATGGGCGACTTGGCAGCATCGGGCGGCTACTGGATCAGCATGGCCGCCGACGAGGTGATCGCCGACCCCGCCACGATCACCGGCTCGATTGGCGTCTTCGGCATGTTGCCCACGGCCGAGGGGTTGATGGACAAGGTCTCGGTGCGCACCGGCGGCATCTCCACCACCTGGTTGGGCACCGCGTACGACCCGCGCAAGGCACTCGACCCGCGTTACGAGCAGCTCATCCAGTCCTCGGTCGACCACATCTATGCCGACTTCACCGGCAAGGCCGCGGCGGCGCGCAAGACGACGCCTCAGAAGATCGACGAGGTGGCGCAGGGCCGCGTCTGGTCAGGTGCGCAGGCATTGCAGCGCGGGCTGGTGGACCGTGTCGGCAGCTTCGCCGATGCGCTGTCCGCCGCGCGGGCGCGCGCCCAGCTGCCGGAGGACGCGCGGGTGACCTATGTCGAGCAGGAGCCCGGTCGCCTGCAGACGTTGCTCGGGTTCCTGGACAGCGCCGTGCTGCAGGGGGCTGTGCAAGGCGCGGCCCAGGGCGCGTTGCAGGCCCTGGGCCTGCCCGCGGTGGGTACGCCCTTGGCGGCAGGCGCCCTGCGTGACCTGCGCGACGACCTCGGCGGGTTGGCCGGCCTGGCCACGCCCGGCCATCCGTTCGCCGCGGTGGTGCACTGCCTATGTGAACCGGCGTGGTAGTCCGGGTTCACCGGCATTTGCCACGCGCCATCTGGCAGGCATGATCGCGCGCTTCGCGGCGCCGCCGCGCACGACCGACTACACACAGGAGACCCGAATGATCACTCTTCGATGGGCGTGCCGGCTGCTGCTGGCCTTTGCCGCCGCCCTCACGGGCGCCGCTGCCGGAGCCGCCGATTTCCCGGCGCCCAAGGATGCCGAGGCGGTGCTGCGCGACTTCCGCTTCCACACCGGCGAGGTGATGTCCGAGATGCGGGTCCACTACCGCACGGTGGGCGAGCCCACCGGCGAACCCGTGCTGGTGCTGCACGGCACGGCCGGCTCGACGGCGAGCATGCTGACCCCGGCGTTTGCGGGCGAGCTCTTCGGCCCGGGGCAGGCGCTCGATGCCGCCAAGTACTTCATCGTCCTGCCCGACGCGATCGGCGCGGGCAAGTCGAGCAAGCCGTCCGACGGCCTGCGCGCCAAATTCCCGCGCTACAACTACGACGACATGGTGCTGGCCCAGTACCGCCTGGTCACCGAGGTGCTGGGCATCAAGCACCTGCGGCTGATCATCGGCAACTCGATGGGGGGCATGCACACCTGGGTGTGGGGCGTGAAGTACCCCGACTTCGTGGATGCGCTGGCGCCGATGGCGAGCCAGCCCACGGCGATGGCCAGCCGCAACTGGATGATGCGCCGACTCATCATCGACTCGATCCGCAACGACCCCGAATGGATGGGCGGCAACTACACCACGCAGCCACGCGCGATCAAGACCGCCAACGTCTTCTTCGGCATCGCCACCAACGGCGGCTCGATGGCCTATCAGCAGATGGCCCCGACCCGCGAGGCGGCCGACAAACTGCTCGATGGGCGGTTGGCTGCACCGTTTACGGCCGATGCCAACGATTTTCTCTACCAGTGGGAATCGTCGGGCGACTACGACCCCGCGCCGATGCTCGAGCGCATCAAGGCGAGTGTGCTCGTCATCAACGCCGCTGACGATGAGCGCAATCCGCCCGAGACGGGCCTGCTCGAGCGCGAGCTCAAGCGCATCCCGGGTGCCCGGCTGCATCTCATTCCGGCCAGCGTCGATACCCGAGGCCATGGCACCACGGGCAATGCGAAGTTCTACAAGGCCGCGCTGCAGGAGTTGTTGCAGGCGGCGCCGCGGCGGTAGGCCGTCCCCCGCGGCATCGACGCGGGTGCCGCGCCGTGGTCCTCGGTCGGACCCTGGCTGCCTCTGTCTACGGCCGGCACACGACAGGCCCACGCACGCCGAGGGTCCACTGCCGTACCGCGCATGGGCCGGGAATGGCCTGCACGTGCAGGCGTGGCTGCGTCAACGGGCCGCGAGTTCGAGCCGCAGCAGTACCGCCGCAGACGTGGTGGCCGTGCCTTCGCCCAGTTGGTCGTGGCGCGCGCCGCGCATCTGCAAGTGCGCGCGCAGGCGCGCGGCGCGCTGAAGCGCCAGCGGGGATGGGTCCGGTGTATCGCCGGGTGCGGCCAGGAGCGCCACGCGGGCCGAGGGCGTGCGGCGCAGGCTTTCGGCCACCTTGTCGAGCACGGCGGCAAGCGCCGGCTTGACGCTGGTGCGGCCCGCATCGAAGCAGAACTGGCGCGGCACCGTCACGCTGACCGGGCCATCGTCGCGCTGCGTGATCACCACCGGCGTATCCGCGAACCATTGCTGCAGCCATCGGCGCTCGGTCGTCATCACCCCCGCATCGGCGGGGTGCGCGCCGGCCGCGGGTGGCCGGGGACCGCTGCCACCCAGGGTGCCGCAGGCGCCGAGCACGAGCGCGAGGGCACAGGCCGTTGCGGCACGCCAGAACGGCACCGCCTGCCGACCGGGCAACATGAGGGTGCTCATTTTTATCGACCTCCCTTGAGTGGCATCGGGTTCATCCATGCGGTCGGCGGGTGCGTGCACGGTGCGTTTCCAATGCATATCGTGCGGCAGGTGTGGTGGTCAGCGCACGTCATCGCGCAGCCGAAGACGGGCGGCAAACGCCTCGACTTCGGGGGCCGCCGGCGGCCAGCGGCTGTCGGGCGCGGCATTCACGACCGTCGCCCGCAGCACGCGCCACAGCGTGTCCGGTTGCGGGGTCAGCGGGCCGGCGAACCGCACCCGGTGGTCGTCCACCACCACGATGGTCGGAAAGGTTTCGACATCGAGGTCGCCGACCAGATCGGATTCGTCTTCGATATCGATCCAGTGGCAGCGCAGCGGCACGCCCTCTCGGGCGAGCGCATCGGCAATGTTGTGGAGCACCGGTGCATAGTCGTCGCACAGACGGCACCATGCGGCGCACAGGCAAGCCAGATGGACGGCGGGTGGTTTCACTGCACCTCAGTCTACCGGGGGAGCTCGCTGCCGCACTCGGTGCGCAAGGCCAGGCATGGGCGTCACACCCGCCGACGATCGGCAAGGGTTCAGCCCGCCGATGGCGCCGTACCGCCTGCGGCGGCCGCCGGTGCTGGCTGGACATCGGTCTGCCTTGCGAGCAGGGTCGTGATGATGCCGACCAGCGCGGCCTGCACCGGCGCCTGGCCGAGTTGAAACATCGCCCACCGCCCGGCTTGGCTGCGCAACCGGCGCAGATGGACGCTGACGGAGCGCGACCACCAGGGTCGTGACACGACGATGGCGGCGCCTGCCACGGCGGCTGCTCCCACGGCGGCGACCGGATGGCGCCGCACCCAGGGCGAAACTTCCGCCTGAAGTTCGCCGCCAATCGTTTGCGCGAGCGGTCGCAGCGGATGCTGCTGCCACCACAGGTCGGCCGCATTGGCAGCCAGCATCAGCACGGGTGAGTCGGACAGGCGGCGACGCCAGTGGCGCCAAAGTGCGCCCAGTCGCCGTGAGGCCGAACGGGCGCCTCTCGACGCCTGTTGCGCCTCTCGCGGTGCAGGCAGCAGACGCGCGCGCAGCGTCGAGCGCGATTGCGACATCCTCTCCAGCGCCTGGCGTCTGCGCGAATCCAAGTCGTCGCTTGGCGCTAGCACCGCACTTGGCGGCAGCGGGGTGTCGCTCGCCATCACGAGGCCTGGCCGGCTTCGCGCCAGAGCGCACGGTCGATCAACCACTGTTCACGCAGGAGCGAAAACGTCAGGTCGAGCGCACGCCGACGCTGCACGATCCAAAGCGTTGCGCCGGTCAGCAGCGGAACACCCGGGACGGCCGCGAGCGCCCATGGCGCAGGCATCTGCGCCATGGGAATCGTGGCCCACAGCAGCGTGGAGACGCCCCCGAGGGCCACCCCCAAGACGCTGAACGCCACCGACGCCGCCATCAGCAGGCTTCGCTCGCGCAACCGGGCGGCCGCCTCGGCCACCTCGACACCGGCCAGTTCGGCATAGGCCCCCGCATGCTCTGCAAGCAACTCCGGCCGTGTGGCCAGCGTCTTGAACAGCGGATGCACGAGCATGATGGCGGCGTCGAGGTTGCGAGCGGTGTGTCAGGCGATCTCAGCCGCGCTGCGACGAGCGCGAGCGCGCCATCCAACCCAGCAACCCTGCGACCACGGCGCCGGTCGCCGCAGCGATCAGCACCGACTTCATCGGTTCGTCGCGGATGTATTCGGTCGACTTGGCGCCCAACTGGTCGAGTTGCCGCTGCGCCCGGGCGCCGGCGTCACGTGCACGCTCGAGGCTGCGGCGCGTCAGTTCGTCGACCTGCGCGGCGGCGCGGGTGAGGGTGGACGGCGCGGCGTCGCGCAGATCGTTGACGGTGTTCTGCATCGCGTCGATGGCGTCGTTGGCCACCTGCCGCGTGCTCTGGAGGGTGTCTTCCGCCTTGATGGCGGCACGCTGGGCGAAGTGGTCGACGGCGTCGGCGGCTTGGGTGGGGGACTTGATGTTCATTTTTTGTGACTCCTTGTAGTGGGTGAATGACAGCGGAAAGCGGGCGATCGTCTTCAGCCCTTGCGCAGCAGGCTGAGCACGAACGTGACGATGGCGATGAGCAGGAAGACGCCGAAAAGCACCTTGGCGATGCCTGCGGCGCCGGCAGCCAGGCCGCCGAAGCCGAACAGGGCGGCGACGAGCGCGATGACGAAGAAGACGACGGCGTAGTGCAGCATGGTGAAACTCCTTTGGGCGGCGGGACCGTGCCTGCCTCGTTTTGGTTCGCACCGGACGTCGATGCGATGGGTCCAATGTAGGAGCCGGTGGCACCGCCCGTCACCGGCAGGCACCGCGCAGCGTTGTCGGCCCGGCGTCCTTCGGCCTGTAGGACCAGGCCTACCTGCTGTTGCATGCCACGGTGGACCGCACGGCGCGCGCCGCGGCTCGCTCGTGTAAATTCCGGCGGGCGCGGTGCAGGGGCACCGCTGGCCCAGAAGGTCCCATGCGCGCCTTGTGTCAACTGATGCTGTCGATCGTCATTGCCTGTCCGGCTGCAGCGTCGGCGACCGAGATGCCCGACTGCGCGCGACCGTTCACGCTGGCCCTGCACGACCACGGGCTGCTGTATTCGAGCCAGACCGGCGAGGGCATCGACAAGGACTTTGCCGACGAGCTGATCCGGCGCAGCGGGTGCAAGATCAGCGTCACGTTGATGCCGCGCGCCCGCATCTGGCAACTCATCGAGAGCGGTGCGCTCGATTTCAGCCTGTCGGGCATCACGAACGAGGCGCGTGACCGGTTTGCCGCATTTGCCTGGTATTTCTCCAACAAGTACTACTTGCTCGTCCGCAAGGACGCCGGCGTCAACAAGCTGGCGGAGTTCGAAGGCAATTCCGCGCGCAGGCTCGGCGTGATCCGCAGTTTCCGCTACAGCGCCACGGCCAACGCCTTCGTCGATGCGCTCGACGCTCAGGGCCGGGTCAGCTACGCGACCGGTCTGGCCCCGCTCTACGAGGTGCTGCTCGACAACCGGGTGCAGGCCATGATCATCGAGCCCTTCGACTATCCGACGCTCCAGAGCGCGGTGATCCGCGAGCAGACGCAGATCGTGGAGTTCGACGATCCGCCGGTGCCGCACGGGATGATCATGTCGCGCAAGTCGCTGCCGCAAGCGCAGCTGCAGGCGTGGCGGCACCTGGTCGACGGGATGCGCGCCGATGGCACGGTCTTGCGGATCTTCGAGAAGTACTTCAGCACCGACCTCGCGCGCGCGATGACGCGCTTCTGAAGGCCAGCCCCTTGCGCCGGATCCCCCCCGTACTGTGGCCGGTGCTGGTCACGCTGCTGACGCTGGTGGTGACCGCGTCGCTGTGGAGCCACGAACGTCGCATGGACGGCATGCACCTGCGCAGTTCCTTCGATTTCGGCCTGCGCCAGACCGCAGTGCGAATCGAACAGCGCATGGCCAGCTACGAGCAGATGTTGCGCGGCACGCGGGGGCTGTTCGAGGCGTCGAACACCGTCACGGCGGCGGACTTCGCGCACTACGTGGATGCCCTGCTGGCGGGTGCCGATGCCGCCGGACTGCGGACGATCGGCTGGGCGCCTGCTGCCGTCACGTCGACGACCGGCGGCGCGCCGGCGATGGCGGCCCGCGTGGCCTACCTGGCGCCGGCCCACCTCGCGGCGC
>JAHECD010000059.1 GCA_024641945.1 Rubrivivax sp.
GGGGTCGACTGCGGCATCGACAGCGGCACGGGCCGCGGCGGCAGCGACCGAAGTGGCCGCCATGCCCGCCGGCACGGCTGCGGCGGCGGCCGCGGCGGCCACCGGCAGCGGCGCGATGCAATTGATCGCCGCGCAGACCTATGCCGCGCGCGCATCGGCCAAGACGATGACCGTCTACGACGGGCAGCGCAAGGCCGTGTCCACCGCCGTGGGCGGTGGCGCGGTGGCCGGCATGGCCAACTTCTACGCCACATTGCGCGATACGAAGGACATCGGGCTGCTCACGGGTTATCTCTCGCACCACACCGTCACGGTGGCCTACCTCGGCCACATCCTCGGCTGGGTGCTCCCGATGGCCATCGGCGACTGCCACGCCGCGCTCGGCGCCTACGAGGATGCCGAAGCCGAATACCTCAGCACGCTGAAGTACAAGTACCTCAACGTGGCGGTGGAATCCGTCGTGCTCTGGCTGCGCCTGGCCGAGATGTACCTCGACTGGGGCGACCGGCTCTACCGCAACGCCGCCAACGTGGTGGCGCAATACGGCGCCGCCAAGGCGATCTACCAGCGCATCCTGAAGCTCGACGACACGCTGGACGCCGCCTCGCCGCTGTATGCCCACCCGACCTTCGCGCCGATGAAGGTGCGCGCCGCGCAGGCGGTGCAGCAGGCGCTCGTCGCCGCGCAGCCGCACGACGACAACCCGCGCGTGACGATGGTGCTGGCGCGTGCGCGCATGCAGCTCGGCAAGATCGCCGCCGAGCTCAACTTTCTCGGCATGGGTGTGCACGTGCCGCCGTTCAGCTGGGAGTACATCCAGAACCTGGCGCGCTACTTCGCGCAGCACGCGGCGCAGGTCGAGCAGAGCTACATCCAGTTCAAGAGCACGGGCGAGAACGAGGCACTGCGCGAGCAGCAGATGGCACAGCAGGCGAGCGTCGCCAGTGCATCGGTCGAGCTCGAACGGCGCGGCCTCGACGAAGCACGCGAAGGTGTCGACGTGGCCAATGCCGGCCTGAACTACGCCAGCGTGCAGCGCGACAACGCCACCGACATGCGCGACCGCTTCAATGCCGTGCGCTGGGAGCTGCAGGAGCTCGAGCACCTGCAGGCCTGGGCCAGTTCGGTGGGCGAGGACGAGGTCAAGATCAAGGTCGACAACCGCACCTACTACAGCACCGACAGCAAGCCGCGCAGCCACGTGCTGCTCGACCTGGCGAACCGCCGCTCGCAGATCAGCCACGACCTCGAGGCGGCGCGCCTGCAGAACGAGGTCGACGCGGCGAATGCGTATCGCGCGATGGCGCAGCAACAGGCGCAGCAGGCGCAGGCGCGCGTCGCCGTGGCACAGCAGCGGGTGCAGATCGCCCAGCTCCAGTCGCAGTACGCACGCGAGAACCTCGAATTCCTGCAGGGCCGCGAATTCAGCGCGACGATGTGGTACGACCTGGCGCGCGAGGCACGCCGCATCGCGCTGCGCTACGTCGACATGGCGATCGAGGTCGCCGTGCTGATGGAGAAGGCCTACGAGGCCGAGACCGGGCGCGACCTGCGCAAGATCAAGCTCGACTACGGCCTCGACCAGCTCAACGGCCTGCTGGCGGCCGACGCGCTGCTGACGGACATCGACTTCTTCAGCCTGGACTACGTGCGCACGAAGGCGAAGAAGGCGCCGATGAAGCAGGCACTGTCGCTCGCCGACCATTTCCCGATGGCCTTCGACCAGCTCGTGCGCACCGGCCGTGCGATGTTCGAGACCACGCTCGAACATTTCGACCGCCGCTACCCCGGCTTCTACCTGCAGAAGGTCAAGCAGGTCGAGCTGCAGTTCGTCGGACTCGCGGGCACCGAGGGCGTGCACGGCACGCTGCGCAATATCGGGATGTCGAAGTTCCGCCGCCGCAACGGCAGCGTCGTGAACCAGATCTACCCGGCCGACGTGATGCCGCTGACCGAGTACGACGTGCGCCAGGACGCTGTGGTGTTCCAACTCAGCACGAACGAGCTGCGCCTGTTCGAGAACAACGGCATCGCCACCGTGTGGCAGCTCGATGTGCCGAAGCACTCCAACACCTTCGAGCTGGGCCAGATCCTCGACATCCAGCTGGTGCTGTACTACGACGGCTTCTTCGACGCGGGGCTGGAACGCAACGTGGTCGCCGCACTGCCGGCGCTCGGCAGCGGCACACGCTCGTTCGCGCTGCGCCTGACGGCGCCGGACGAGCTGTTCTATCTGCGCAGCCAGGGCCAGGCGCTGCTCACGCTGGATGCCGCACTGCTGCCGGCCAACCAGGCCGATCCGCAGCTCCGCAGCTACTTCCTGCAGGCGCGCGGCACGGCGTCGGCCGGCCTGAAGCTGCGCGCCGACTGGGCGGGACTCGGCGACGGGCACCTGTTCGAGTGCGATGCGAACGGCAATGCCGACGGCGCCGTCTTCGCCGGGCCGGTGGGCCGCACTCTTTTCGACACGGTGCAGTTCAGCGTGAACGCTGCGGACAACCCGCAATTGCTGAAGGACGGCGTGCTCGACCTGAGCGGCCTGCAGGACCTGGCGCTGTTCGTCGACTACACGTTCACCTACCGCGCCTGAGCGGCGCGAAGGATCCGTGATGAGCAAGGCCTCCACCGCGCAGACCGCCGTTTCGCCGCCGTCCGGCTCGGGCAACGTCGCTGGCATGGGCGAAGCGTTTTCGCTCGACCTCAACAGCGGGCAGGGCAATTTCAGCGTGCCGTTCGAGGTGCCCGACGGCGTGGCCGGGTTGAAGCCGCGCATCAAGCTGGAATATGCCCACGGCCAGTCGAACGGTCCGTTCGGCCTGGGCTGGCGGCTGCCGCTGCGTCAGGTCGACCGCCGGCTCGACGTCGGCGTTCCCGAAGCCGGCGCGCAAGAGGTGTTCCTCGACAGCGGCGCCGAACTGCGCCGTGGTGCCGATGGCGTCTACCGCGCGCTGCGCGAGACCGCGTTCTCGGTCTACGAGTTCGTCGACGGGCACTGGGTCGTGCACGAGCGCGACGGATCGCGCTTCGTGCTCGGCGCCAGCCCGAATGCGCGCGTGGCCGATCCGGACCACCCCGAGCGCGTGCAGAGCTGGCTGCTCGAGCGGCAGGAAGATGTGAACGGCAATGCGATCGACTACGTGTACGAGCGCCACGACGGTTACCCGTACCTGGCCGAGGTCCGGTATGCACGCTTTGTCGTGCGGCTCGCCTATGAAGCACGGCCGGACATTCTGCGCAACGGGCGCGCGGGATTCGAGCGGCTGATCGCACGACGTTGCCGCAGCGTGGCGCTTCATCTTGCGGCCGACGACCGCGAAGTGCGCCGGCTGTCCCTGAACTATGCGCAGGCGGCCGGCACCGGCGTGTCGCTGCTGACGTCGCTGCAACTGGCCGGATTCGCGCCGGGCCTGCCGCCCGTGGTGAAGAACCCGCTGACGCTCGTGTACGAGACGTTCGACGCGGGCGCGCTGCAGATCCGTTTCATCGATCCGGCACCGGGCGACGCGGCGCCGCGGCCGTTGACCGACCCCGACACGGCCCTGCTCGCCATCGGCGGCCTGCCGCTGCCCGGCGTGGTCGAGAACCGCAACGGACGGATGTATCACTGGCCCAACGACGGCCGCGGCGGCTGGGCGCCGGCCAGGCCACTGACGCAAACCGTGCCGCAGGCGGCGACCTTCGCCACCGACGGTGTGCAGTTCCTCGACATCGACGGCACCGGCACGGTGGACATGCTGGTCGGTGTCGGCCAGAGCCCGCTGCAGGGCTACTACCCCAACGACGGCCAGAGCGGCTTCGGTGACTTCGTCGCCTATCCGCGCGCCGCGGCGCAGCGGCCCCCGTTCGAGGCCGGTCGCGCACGGCTGGCCGACCTGGACGGCGACGGCATGGTCGATGCGCTGTTGTCCACCCGCCGCGGGCTCGTGAGCTATCGCAACCGCGGCCGCGCCGGCTGGGACCTGCCCGTGGCCACCGGCGGTGCCGCCGAGATCGACCTCGCGGACGCGATGACGTTTCTGGCCGACATGACGGGCGACGGCCTGCCGGACCTGGTGCAGGTGCGGTCCGGAATGGTGAGCTACCGCCTCAACCTCGGCCATGGCCGCTTCGGCGAGCCGGTCGCGATGCAGGGCAGCCCGCGCCTGACGGGCCGCACGGCCCAGGGCGAGCAGATCCTGCTCGCCGACGTCGACGGCGACGGCTGCAGCGACCTCGTCCGCCTGCTGCCCGGCCGGCTCGAGGTCTACCTCAACCGCGCGGGCCAGGGATTCGCGGCGCCGATCGTCGTCGACGTGCTCCCGCCCGGGCTCGGGACAGGCGCCCGGATGGTCGACTTCTTCGGCAACGGCAGCACCGGCCTGCTCTACAACAGCCTGCGCCAGGGCCGCACGGCCTACGTGCACGTCGGCTGGGCCCGGCAGGCGCCGGCGTACGGCCTGCGCAGCGTCGACAACGGCAACGGGCTGACGAGCGAGATCCATTACCGCAGCGCCGTCGACATGGCCTTGCAGGACCGCGACGAAGGCCGCGCGTGGCCTACAACGCTGCCCTTCCCGCTGTGGGTGGTGGAACGTACGCTCGAAACCGACCACGTACGCGGCCGTTCCACCGACGTGCGCTACCGCTATCACGAGGGCCGCTACGACACACGCCAACGGCGCTTCCAAGGCTTTCGCGTCGTCGACAAGACAGAGCTCGGCGACGACAGCCGCGCCGCCGTCGTCACGCGCCACACGTTCCTTGCCGGGCAGGAACTCGTGCCTGGAAATACCCGCGCACATGCCCACCTGGACCGCCTGCTCGAACGTGTCGAGGTCTTCAGCGACGACGGCACACCGGCCGCCGGCCGGCCCTGGCGCGTGGAGGAGAGCGAATACGGCTTGACCGAACTCGAGGTGCTGCCCGACGGCGAGCCGCGTGTCTTCGTGTACGCCGCGGCCACGCGCAAGCGTCACATCGAACGCACCGACGACGAGCGCGTGGAGGAGCGGCAGTTCGACTACGACGCCGCGGGCAACCTCGTGCGCGAGGTCGCGCGCGGCTACGGCACACGCGCCGGCGCCGCGATGGCAGAGAAGCGGGTCGACACCCACGTCGAATACGCACACGACGTCGCCGGCCGGATCTTCAAGATGGCCCGCACCATCAAGCGCGACGCCGCGGGTGCCCTGCTGCTCGAACTGCGGCGCCACTACGACGGCCCCGACGATGCCGGCCTGCCACTGGGCGAGCTGACGCTCGGACGCATGGTGCGCGAGGAGCATCTGGTGCTCGACCGCGCCGCCTGGGACGCGCACTACGGGGCGATGGATGCCGCCGCGCTGGGCCACGTGCTGCAGGCGGATGCCGACGGCGTGGACGCCGTCTTCGCCGTCGACAAGCGGCTAAGCTATACCGCGCAGGGCAATGTGGCCATCGAGACCACGGGCACCGGCCGCCGGACCGAGAAGCACTACGACGCCGACGGCCTGCACGTGGTCGAAGAGATCGCCAATGGGCTCCACAGCGGGCGTGTGCCCGACCCGGTGACGGGCAAGCCGCTCGAGCTGCAATCGCCCAGCGGCGCACGGGTCCGCATGGCGTACGACGCCTTCGGACGCCTGACCCATTTCATGCAGGCCGACGACACGGCCGACACCGCCACGCGCATCCTCGTCTACGACGACGCCAGCGTGCCGAACGCGGTGCACACGAGCTACCGCATCGACGCCGTGCGGCGTGCGCAGTCGGTCGCGTACTACGACGGCAGCACGCAGGAAGTGCAGCGACGCGTGCAGCGCGCGCCGGGCGAGGTGCAGGTCAGTGCCTGGCTCGTGCACAACCCGTGGCGCCAGACGGCGGCCGAATTCGAGCCGACGATGGCAGCGGACCTCGCCTTCGCCGTGCCCGCGCTCGACGGCGCGTCGCGGCGCACGGCGTTCGACGGCGAAGGCCGGCCGGTGGGCACCGTCAACTACAACGGCGCCCGCAGCGAAGGGCGGTACACGCCGTTCACGATCAGCCTGTCCGATGCCCACGACCTCGACCCGGCGCACCCGCAGGCCGGCACCCCGCGCGTGGAGGAGGTCGACGTATGGAACCACCGCACGGCAGTGACCGAAAACACGCCTGCGGGCGCACAGACGATGCGCTTCGAGGTCGGCTTGTTCGGTGAACTGCATGTGTTGCGCGACGACGCCGGCGGCGAGATCGCGCGCTACGCCTACGACCGTCGTGGCCAGCGCCTGAGCGTCATCCACCGCGATGCCGGACTGCGCGAGCAATGGTTCGACAGCCAGGGCGACATCGTGCGCACCCGCGACGCGGCGGGCCACGACGTCACCGTGAGCCGCGACGGCGAGGGCCGGATCACCGAGGTCCGGCACAACGGCGCCGTGGCCGAGACCTTCGTCTACGACGATGCCACGCCAGGGTCGGACGGGCGGCTGGTGCAGGCGAACTACGACGACGGCCGGCAGACCTTCGCCTATACCGCGCGCGGCTTCCTGGAGACACACACGATCGAAGTCGGCGGCCAGCCCTTCGTGCTGCGCTACGAGCGCGACGACCTCGGCCACCAGGTTGCGCTGACCTACCCCGACGGCTCGCGCATCGCGCGCAGTCACGACGACGGCGGGCTGGTGCGGCGCATCGAAGGCGTCGTCGACGCCGTGGCCTACAACGCGCGCCACCAGCCGGTGCGCATCGACTTCGCCAACGGCGTGCGTACCGACATCGTCTACGCGCCGGGGGTGGGCCACGTGCAGAGCCAGCGCACCGTCGGGCCGGGCGGCACGGTGCTGGAGGACGCGGCCTACGGCTACGACGCGATGATGCAGCTGCTCACGCTCGACGACACCGCGACCGGCCAGGCACGCCAGCTGCATTACGAATACGACGCGCTGCAGCAGCTCACGCGTGTCAGCGGCGCCGACGCGGGCGGCGCGCTCGATCATGCGTACACCTACGCGGGCCGCGGGCGCATGCAGCAGCACGGTGAATCGGGCTGGCTGCTGGGCTACGACGACCCGCTGCGCCCCGATCGGCTGAGCACCGTCACGCCGCAAGGCGAGCCCGCAGCCGCTGTCACCCACGACGCCAACGGCAACCTCACGCAGATGCCCGGCCGGCGCTGCGAATACGACTTCAAGAACCACCTGGGCCGTGTCACGCTGGACGATGGCACGGTCATCGACTATGCGTACGACTACCGCGGCAACCGCGTGCGGCGGCGTGTCACGCGCATGGGCGCGACCACCGAGACGGTCTATCTCGGCCGCATGGTCGAGGTGAGCGGCGGCCGGCATACGAATTACGTGATCCTGGAGCGGCGGCGCATCGCGCTGCGCCAGGGCGCGGCCACGCGCTGGATCCACGTCGACCCGCTCGGCAGCGCCAACCTGTTCAGCGACGAGGCCGGCACGCGCATCGTGCAGACCGCCTACCTGCCCTATGGCACCGAGCGGCGGCACGGCGCCGTGGCGCCGCCGCTGCGCATCTTTGCGCTGCACGACGTGGACGACGAGACCGGCCTGGTCTACATGGGCCATCGCTGGTACGCGCCGCAGACCGGGCGCTTCCTCACGCCCGACCCGCTGTACCTGCTGCAACCCGAGAAGAGCGACGGCGATCCGGCGCCGCTGCACCTGTACGCCTATGCCGGCAACAACCCGGTCAACCAGGTCGACCCCGAGGGCCTGTCGTTCTGGAGCGTGGTGGGGGCCATCGTCGGCGTGATCGTCGGCGTGATCCTGGCGGTGGCGGTGGTGGCCGCCTTTGCCACCGGCATCGGCTTCGGCATCCTGGCGGTGATCGGCGTGATCGGGCTCGTCACGGTGAGCTACGTGGTGGCGCACAACAACCAGGGCACGGGGCTGGGCGAGTTCTTCCGCGGCTTCATGATCGGGCTGAACGCGGGCATGAATGCGGCGTTCCTGACGATGATGGGTTTTGGCGTCGTCGGCATCTTCGTCGGCGTGGTGGTCTTCATGGCCTCGATCGACAGCGTGGCCAACAACGAGGTCTACCAGGGCATCCTGGGCTGGTCGAACTGGCTGATGCCGATGTCGTGGCTGGTGCTCGGCCTCGGCGCGGTGATGTGGGTGCTCAACGGCCTGGGGCACCTGATCTTCTGGTCGATTCCCAGCCTGTGGGGCGGCGGCATCCAGTTCTTCCGCATCACCGGGTTCCGCATGGACTGGTCGACCGGCATGCTCGCCACACGCGGCGGCTGGGTGGCCAACCTCAACAGCATCGACACGGCCTACAACATGGGCGCCTTCGCCTACGTGGACAGCAATTCATCCGGCTGGCACCTGGACCACGAGGCCGGGCACAACCTGAGCCTGGGCGCGTTCGGCAGCATCTTCCATTTCGTCGGCTTCATCCACGAGATGGGCACGCCGGCCGGTGCCGGCGCGCTGTCGGAGCAGATCGCCGAAGGCAACGACCCGTCCGGGTCGGGCTCGAGCGTGCCGATGTGGGCCTAGGACCATGCACAACCCGTGCGCCGGTGCGGGCCCGCATCGGGAGCGACCCGAAGCGCCAGACGTCCGCGGAAGGCCGATTGCGTCGTGAGGTCCGACTACTAAGAGAGCACGGTCGCAGGGCGAAGCTCAGCCGGGCGGCCCGCCTCGCGCGCCGTCGCCAAAGCGTGACGGTCAGTCAGGTGCAACCGGTTCCGACTCCGCAGGCCCGAGCGATCCGGCATCGCTCGACGACGACAGGCGTTTGCGCAGACGCACGGTCGCGAAGTCGATGAATGCCCGCGACTTCATGGGCAAGCGGCCCTGGCCGGCATAGATCAGGCTCGCCGGTACGGCCGGCGGCTCGTCGCCCGCGAGCACACGAACCAGCCGGCCGTCGCGCAACGCGTCGGCGACCTGGTAGGACAGCACACGCGTGAGGCCAAGGCCGAGGATCGATGCGGCAATGGCGGCATCCGCCGTCGATACCGTCAGGCGCGAATGGACAGCCACCTGCCGTTTCGCGCCGGCCTGATCGGCAAAGGTCCAGGCCGCTGCTGCGTCGAGGCCATCGAAGCTGATGCACCGGTGCTGCGCAAGGTCGCCCGGCACTTGCGGGGTGCCAAACCGAGCCAGATAGGCGGGGCTCGCGCACACCACCCGGCGAATCAGGCCCACCTGCGTCGCCACGAGGCTGCTGTCGGGCAACGCACCGATGCGCAGGGCCAAGTCGACATGCTCGTCGATCAGGTTGACGTTGCGGTCACCCAGACGCAACTGGATATCGACCTCGGGATGCAACTCCAGAAACGCCGCGGCCAGCGGCACCACGTGCAGCCGGCCAAACACGATCGGCGCGGCGATCGTGAGCTGGCCTTTGACATTGGCGTACGCCCCGGACGCGGCACGTTCGGCCTCTTCGACCTGCTCGAGGATCGGTCGGCAAGCGGCGAGGTAGTCGCGCCCGGCATCGGTCAGCACCAGCTTGCGCGTCGAGCGGGCGATGAGACGTGTCTTGAGGTGCGCTTCCAGTTCGGACAGCTTGCGGCTCACGGTGGGCAATGGCACGCCCAGTTGACGGCCGGCCGCCGACAGGCTGCCGGCATCGACGATGGCGGCAAAGACGGACATGGCTTCGAGTCGGTCCATTGTTTCAATAACTGAGATTTATGTTCTCGAATAGACAGTCTAGTTTCCAAATACGGGAATATCTACAGTCTGACTCACCGGATACCACCGGACCCACCCACCCTGGAGTCAGCACCATGTCCCGAATCGCCACCCTTGCCAGCATCGACGCCGCCCCCGCCACGTCCCGGCCGTTCCTCGACACCGTCGAGAAGCAGCTCGGCGTCGTGCCGAACCTCTTTCGCGTGGCCGCCAACAGCCCGGCCGCGCTCGAGGGCTACCTGGCCATGTCCGGTGCTCTGGCCAAAGGCGCCCTGCCCGCAGCCACACGCGAACGCATCGCGCTGGCAGTGGCCCAGATCAACGACTGCCACTACTGCCTGTCGGCCCACGCCTACCTGGGAAAGAACCTCGCGAAACTGAGCGAGGCCGAGATCGCTGCCAACCGCCACGGCGGCTCGCTCGACCCGAAAGCCGACGCCGCGGTTCGCTTCGCAGCAAAGGTGGTGCGCGAACGCGGTCACGTGTCCGACGCCGATGTGCAGGCGATGCGCACGGCCGGCTACGACGACGCGCAGATCGTCGAGGTCGTCCAGCATGTCGCGCTGAACACCTGGACCAACTATCTCAACGAAGTCGCCAGGACCGAGATCGACTTCCCCGTGGCGCAGGCCATGGCCGCCTGATTTCACGCCCTCGCTGCAAGCGGACGGCAGGGCAAGGCCTGCGCCGTCCCCGCTAGCCCAACTCGACTTTCAACGGAGCCTCCGCCATGGCCCGACATCCGCTTCCCCCCTTCGAGCTCTCAACGGCCACCGAGAAAGTGCGCCAGGCCGAAGATGCCTGGAACGGCTGCGACCCCGCACGCGTGGCGCTGGCGTACTCGCCCGGGAGCCGCTGGCGCAACCGGTCCACGTTCTTGCAGGGACGTGCAGAGATCGAAACCTTCCTCGCTCAGAAGTGGCAACGCGAAATGGACTACCGGCTGGTCAAGGAGCTTTGGGCGTTCCACGGCGACCGCATCGCCGTTCGATTCGCCTATGAATGGCATGACGGCCAGGGCCAATGGTTCCGCAGTTACGGCAACGAGAACTGGGCCTTCGACACCGAGGGCCTGATGCATACACGCATCGCCAGCATCAACGACCTGCCGATCGTCGAGGCCGAGCGCAAGTTCCACTGGCCGGCCGGTCGGCGCCCTGACGGCCATCCCGGCCTCACCGAACTGGGGCTGTGAAGATGGATGCCTCAACGAACTACGCCAGCGACGTGGCCTTCACCGACGTCGTGAAAGCGATACAGGCCCGCAAGGGTTCGCGCGCCGCGTACGGCCGCATGGAAGCAGGTGGTTCATGGGAGCAGGCCATCACGCCCGACCTGAAGTCCGAGATCGAGGCCCAGACCAGCATCTTCCTCGCGACCGCCAACGCACAAGGCCAGCCGTATATCCAGCACCGCGGCGGGCCGGCCGGATTCCTGCGGGTGCTGGACGGCCAGACGATCGGCTTCGCCGACTTCGCAGGCAATCGCCAGTACATCACGCAGGGCAACCTCGAAGAGAACCCCAAGGCGCACCTCTTTCTCATCGACTATGCCAACCGTCGGCGCATCAAGATCTGGGGCACCGCGCGGGTGGTCGAAAGCGACACGGCCCTGCTGGAGCGGCTGATGCCCACGGGCTATCGGGCCCGGCCAGAGCAGGTGGTGCTCTTCACCGTCACCGCGTGGGACGTGAACTGCCCGCAGCACATCCCGCAACGCTTCGAGGCTGCGGACGTGTCGGCCGCCCTCGAAAAACGCGACCAGCGCATCGCCGCAATGGAAGCCGAAGTCCAGCAACTTCGAGCTCTCGCCGGCACCCCGATTGCACCGTCCGCTGGCTCGTGAGTGCGGCTCCTTTCGGGCCGCGTGGTCGGGGCGCAACCGGCCGCTGCGATTCGGTATGCGCCAGGTGCCCGGCCGACGCAAATCGCAGTACGCCCGATGAATGGATTCGTGCGGCCGAGCGCAGCGCGGCCGTGTGCGCATGCGTCGAGGCTGCGCTGAGCTGTTGTCTAGCCGCGCGGCCTGTCTGCAACCTCTAACGATCGTTTCGCACAGCAGACATTGTCCGGCGCAGCGCAATCCGCCGGCTCAAGTCGAATGCATGGCAGAGACCCGCACCCACCAGGCAAGCCAGCAGCGCAGGCCAGGCGCCGGGCGTCAATGCGCAGCGCACGGCGCCCATCAGGAACAGCCCCGACAGCAGGTTGACACCAAACTCACCCCACGGAAGACCACGCCCCGTGCGGCCATGCCAAAGCTGCAACGCCAGCATCTCGACCCCGGTGAAGACGATCAGACCGTCCACGAGTGTGCGCAGCAGGTCGACGTCGAACATCGCTCAGCCAGCGCCGAACGGCGCATTGAGATCGACCACCGCGTAGTTCAGCACCGCGGCAAAGGTGACCCAGGCCAGGTACGGAACGAGCAACCAGGCCGCGCGCCGGCTCGCGGACGCCGAGTAGAGGGCGAGTCCGAGGATCGACAGCCAGAGCAGCCCGACCTCGGCCAGCGCCCAGTCCGGCCGGTGCAAGCGGAAAAACAGCAGGCTCCACAAGACGTTCAAGCAGGCATTCAGGCTCCAGAGCACGAGCAGCGTCTGCCGTTGCCGAGCGTCGGCGAGCGCGCGCCAGGCGCTTGCACCGCTGAGTGCAGCGAGCGCGAAGATCAACGTCCACACGGGCCCGAACCACAGGTCCGGCGGTTGCCACGGCGGACGGACCAGCCCGGCGTACCACGGCCCGAGGTCTGTGGACAACGCACCCAGCACGGCGACCGCCGCCGCGCAGGCGGCCGCAGTGCCCATCACGTGGGCACGCGACGGGCCCGCGCGCGCCGCCGGCGCGCTCACTGCACAACCCTGCGCGCTGCGCGCTCCGGGATGAGCGCTTGGGAACGGCCCGGCGCGCTCATTTGGAGACCCTGCGCGCTGCGCTCTCCGGGATGAGCGCTTGGGAGCGGCCCGGCGCGCTCATACACGCGCCAGCCCGAGCAAGTGCGCCATGTCCTTGAAGAAGATGCGTGCATGCGCCATCGGGCGCTGGCGCACGAGGCGCTTGTTCATGTAGGCATCGAAGGTGAGCGTCTGGACGTCGGGGTCCTTGCAGATGCTCACGAAGCGCTCGCGACGTCGGTCGTTGCGATACCAGAAGTGCTGCATCATGCCGAGGATCCAGAACACGCGGCCGTGTTCGCGCATGAACCGCTTGCGCGCCAGCCCCAGGGCCCGCGCGTCGCCGGTGGCAAGGTAGGCCTGCGCGGCCTGCCCCGCCAGGCGACCGCCGAGCATGGCGTAGTAGATGCCCTCGCCCGAAGCCGGCGCCACGACACCGGCCGCGTCGCCGGCCAATACGACGTCGCGGCCGTCATCCCATCGAGGCAGCGGCTTGAGCGGGATCGGAGCACCCTCGCGACGCAGGGTCTCCAGGCCGTCCAAGCCGCTCGCCTGGCGCAGGCGTCCGACGGCGGCACGCAGCGAGAAGCCTTTGTCGGCGCTGCCCGTGCCCACACTGAGCGTGTCGCCGTGCGGGAACACCCAGCCGTAGAAGTCGGGCGACAGGGTGCCCCGGTAGTACACGTCGCAACGCGAGCCGTCGTAGTCGGGCCCGGGCTGCATGGGCGCCCTCAAGATCTCGTGGTACGCGAAGACGAAGCGACCGCATTCCGAGCCGGGCACGGCCTGGCGCGCCACTTCCGAGCGTGCACCGTCCGCACCGACGACGCAGCGCGCGCGCACGCTGTGCGTGGCGCCGCCGCCAAGACGGTGGTGCGCATCGCGCGCAGCGTAGTGGATACGGCGCACGCCGTCGGCATCGCGCCCGATGCGCTCGAAGATGCCGGTGCGGCGCACCGCGCCGGCGGTCGCGGCGCGCTCGCGCAGCCATTCGTCGAAACCGTCGCGATCGACGAGGCCGACAAAGCCACCTTCGATCGGGATGTCGACGCGCTCATCGGCGGGAGAAATCATGCGCGCACATCGCGCCCGCGCCACGAGCAGCGATTCCGGGATGTCGAAGTCCCGCATCAGCCGCGGCGGGATGGCGCCCCCGCAGGGCTTGGTCCGTCCGGCGCGGTCGAGCAGCAGCACGCGGCGGCCCTGGGCGGCAAGTTCGTGCGCCGCCGTCGCGCCCGAAGGCCCGCCGCCGATCACCACCACATCGAAGATTTCGTCGTCGTTCATTGCGCGTTCCCGGCTGATGCGGATGCCAGCCGCGTGGAGGTCGGTGCAACCACGGTGGGCGCCGTGGCATGGGTGCCGCTGCCGGCGGCGATGCGCGCGGCCAGCAGGAACATCGCACCCTCGAACGCAAACACCAAGGCATAGGCGGCGCCCGGCGTGGCCAACAAGAGGCGCGCCAGGTCGCTGGCGCCCGTACCCAGCAGTCCCCCCAGGCCGAAGGCCACCGCCTGGGCGGCGCCCCAAAGTCCCATGCGCAGACCTTCGCGGCGTTCGCCGCCCTCGGCGGCCAGTTGCATCATCGAGCCGATCGCGGCGATCGAGAACGCGCCGTTCGCAACGCCGAGCAGAAATACGGTGGGCTTGAACGGCCACGCGGGCCCGAGCAGCCCTGCGGCCACGAGCCCGGCCATCGCAAGCGCGGAGGCGATGCATCCGCCGACCATCCAGCCTCGCAGCGTGCCCAGCTTGCGGCCCCGCCAGCGGCTGCCGGCCGCCGCGGCCAACAGCATGCCGACCAATACGCCACCGTGCTGGACGCCGGACAGGCTCGTCGACTCGCCGGGTGTATAGCCCATCACCGCGCCGGCAAACGGCTCGAGGATCAGGTCCTGCGCGCTGTAGGCGAGCATCGAGATGAAGACGAAGACCGCAAACCGGCGCGCACGTGCATCGGCCCAGACGTCCCGCAGCGCGGCGCGGAAGTCGGTGGACGCTGCGGCGGCATCCCCCGGCAAGGGCCGCGGACGCTCAGCCGTCGAAGGCTCGGCGCGACCTTCCAGGCCCAGCAGCGCCAGCACGCTCACGACGAAGGCCACCAGCGACACGCCGCCCGTCACGGCCAGCAACCGGCCGTGCGAAAACGGGTCGAGCAGCCGACCCGCCAAGCCGGCGGTGACCGCGAAGCCCACGATCATCATCAGCCACACCACCGTGGCCGCCGCGGCGCGGCGCGACGGCTCGACCCGCTTGGCCAGCAGCACCAGCAGCGACGTCCCGCTCGCACTGACGCCCAGGCCGATCATCGTGAAGGCCACCACGGCGAGCAGCGTGCCGGCCAGCGGCCGTGTGGCCATCCATACCGTGGCCAGCGCAGCGGCAAAGCCGCCTGCGGCCAGCAGGCCCATGCCACCCAAGATCCAAGGCGTGCGCCTGCCGCCGACATCACTGCCGTGGCCCATGCGCGGGCGCGCAATCTGCACCAGATAGTGCAGCGCGACCAACGCCCCCGGCAGCAGCGCCGGCAACGCAAGTTCGACCACCATCACGCGGTTGAGCGTGGACGTGGTGAGCACCACGATCGCCCCCAGCGCGGCCTGGACCAGGCCGAGCCGCGCAATGCGTCCCCAGCCGAAGGGCAGCGCCTGACCCGTCATGCGCCTGCGGCCGCTACACGCAGCGCAAAGGCGCTGACGAGCATGCCGAGCACGAACAGCGGCACACCGAACCCGCTGTACCAGAGCGCCTGGCCACGCGGGTCGCGCAGGAAGCGGCGCATCATCAGCATCTGAGCCGCCACGAGCGCCCCGATCAAGGCGGCATGCGCCGGGCTGCCCCAGGCGACCAGCAAGGCCACGACGACGCCTTGCGGCACCAGCATGATGACGCAGGCCGCCCACGCCGCTCCCGTCACCCCCATGCGCACCGGCAGGGAGCCGATGCCCATCCGACGATCGCCCTCGATCGCCTTGAAGTCGTTCAACGTCATGATCCCGTGCGCTCCGGCGCTGTAGAGCAATGCGAGCGCGAGCGAGCGCGGGTGCGGCATCGCACCCCATGCCATCACGGCTGCACCGGTGGCCCAGGCCAGGCCCTCATAGGCCAGGCCGCAGGCGGCGTTGCCCCACCAGCCGTTGCGCTTCAGGCGCAGGGGCGGCGCGCTGTAGGCCCAGGCCAGCACGAGGCCGATGGCACCCGCGGCAAAACCCCAGGGCCCGAGCACGGTGGCCACCAGCAGCGAAAGCACGGTCCAGCCGACCGCGATGTAGAGGCCCCAGCGGCCCGGCATGCGGCCCGACGGAATCGGCCGATGCGGCTCGTTGATCGCATCGACATGGCGGTCGAACCAGTCATTGACGGCCTGGCTCGTGGCGCACACCAGTGGGCCGGCCAGAAGGATGCCCACGACGACGAGCAGCCACCGGTCGGCCAGCGGATAGCCGGAGGCGACGACCCCGCAGCCGAAGGCCCACATCGGCGGGAACCAGGTGATCGGCTTGAGCAGTTCGGCGAAGGCCGAGAACGACGGGCGCGACATGCGCTCGATTCTTAGACTGACACATCGATGTGTCAATCACGATTTACATATACGGCGGGTCATACCGGCTCCGACAGGAGCATGGGGCGCCATGCCGCTCGGCGCCTCGTCGCTGCTGCGCGGGCCGGCCGGTGGATCGCCGAACCACGCTCGATTCCAGCCGATGTCAGCGCTCCGCGCCGTCTCCGCCCAGGTCGCCCAGGCCGTAGCGACGCAGCTTGACGTACAGACTCTGCCGCGACAGGCCCAGCATCTCCGCAGCCGAGGCGCGGTTGTCCTGGGTGAGTTCGAGTGCGGCCTCGATGCAGAGCTGTTCGATCAGGTCGGTCGACTCGCGCACCAGGTCCTTCAGCGGCATGCGCCCGACAAGCTGCGTCAGCTGCTCCACCGAACGCGGGCCGGCCTTTCCGGCCTGCAGCTCGGTACCCAGGCGCCTTCCGGTGTGGCGCACCGTGAATCCGATGCAGGGGGGGTCGCCCTCGGGCACCGACACGCCGGAAATCTCGACCTCGGCCTGCGCGCCGTGCTCTCCGCGCAGGGTGGTCGCGAACAGTCGCACCGACCCCTGCTGTCGCAACGTGGCCAGCATCACGCTCAGGTCGACGCCCGGCCGGCCCATCCATCGTTCGATCGACTGCCCACGCATCTGCTCCTCGTTCGTCAGTTGGGCGAGATCGACAAAAGCCGGGTTGGCCATCAAGACGCGGCCCTCGGGATCGGTGACCACGAAGCCATCCGGCGCGCGCTCGATCACCTGCACGATGGAATTGCGGCCCGACGGTGCGGCGGGCGAGGCGCCCGCACGTGCGGTGCGCATACGAACCAGGAAAAGTTGCGCGTCTTCCTGTGCAAAGACGGTGGCACCGATCGTGACGTCGGCCTTGCCTGCGACGCTGCGCACACGCACCTCGTCGCTGCGGCCGCTGGAGCGCACACGCGCGAGCAATGCGATCACATCGCGCTGGCCCTTGTCGCCCAGACCGACGGGAAATGTCTGCCCGACGAGCTTGCGTACCGGCTGGCCCAGGAGTTCCGACGCCGCCGGGTTGGCTTCGGCCACCCGGCCTGTCGGGGCGTCGACGATCAGGATGGCCTCGGCGGCCATGTCGAACAGCAGGCGGTAGCGGGTCTCGACATGGCGCAGCCGCCAGTAGTCCCGCTCCAGCGTGTTCTGCGCATCGACCAGCCGCTGCTGCAACCCGGCGAGGGCCCGCATGTCGCGCCCCAGTGCCACCATCTTGCCCTTGTCGCCCATGCGGACGGTGGAATAAAGCATCGGCAGGTCGCTGCCACGGGCCACCGGGTGGTTGATGTGGCGCCAGCGCTGCGCGGGGCCATCGTCGAGTCCGCCCAGAAGGGATTCGACCTTGCCGCGGCTTTCGATCGTGACGACATCGGCCCAGGGCCGGCCGACCCAGTCGGCATAGCTCTCGGGCGGCAGGTCGTCGAGATTGACGGAGACGTCCTGAATGACCCCGCGACGATCGAGCACGAGCGCGATGTCGGCTGCCGCCTCGATCAGTGCGGCGGTGCCCTGTGCATCGAGTGCTTCGAGCGTCCTGCGCGGGGAAACGAAAGGGCGAGGCGCCGATCTCGGCGCCTGGGCATTCGTTCGACCTGATTTGATTTGTTCCCTGATCGTGCTCACCTGCCCTCGTCCCGCGCGGCAAACAGCCGCTCGACCGCAAGGATAGCCTGCCGGGCATCGGCAGCCGTCGCGTCGGCGCCCACAAGGGCGGCGATCTGCGGCCGCGAGACCAGCAAGGGCCCGCCGGTGAGCACGTACACGGCGCGGTTCTTGGACGATTTTCTAATGGCACGAATCAGCATGGCCAGCGCATCGATGCTCCGGTCATTGCCGATCGAGATGCCCACGAGGTCGAACCAGTGATCCCGCACCAGTCCGATCAGGGCTTGCGCCGGCGTCGAGGTCTCGCCGCGCACCTGCCAGCCCGAGGTGCGAAAAAAATCGCAGACCATCGTCAGGCCGAAGGTATGTTGTTCGCCCGGGACGGGCATGAAGAGCGCGGTGCGCCCGCTGGTGGCCGCGGTGCGCAGCCGGCGCGAGCCGGACGCCAAGCCGTGCAGCAGCGCCTGCAGGCGGCCGAGTGCGATCGTCACGTCGGTGAAGTCGCACAGGTCGGCGTTCCAGAGTTCCCCCAGGCGCCGCGCGGCCGGCGCCAGCAAGTTGAGGCAAAGCGTCTCCATCGTCGCGCCTTGGGCGACGAGCGCGTCGACGTACGCGAGCGCAGGCTCGTGCCCGCGCAGGATCAACTCGGTGAATTCGATGGTCTGCGACTCGCCGATCAGCGGCGCGTCGTTCGGAGCGAGGCCGTTTGCGTCGGCACTGCCGCCGCCATGGCGATGCAGCCACATCAAGCGCGGAATGATTTCCGTCTCGACGGTACGGACAAGGGTTTCGGACCGGGCCGAAGAGAACCCAAGATGATCGTGGCTCAGCCACGATTCGTCGCACTGCGCTTCGGCGCCGGCGTCCTGCCGCTGCCCCTGCGTCAATCCACTCATGCCGCGTCTCCTCGATACGCGACACAGCGACCCCAGTGCGTGAAACCTGCGTTCGTTGCCCGTGCTGGTGGCGGATATCCGCCCCTGCTTCAAGGCTCCGTTCGTCTACACCAATGCCGTCGTGTCAATCACTTTGCAAGCCGAATCGCGGCGGTTTTTACGCCGCTTGGGCCGACCTGTCAAAGCCTGCTCGCGCAAATTCCACTGCCGCAACAGGCACTTTATGCGCCCACCCGGCAGCGCGAAAGGGCGGGCGAACCCTTGCCCTTGCGCCATGACACAAAGATAGCGTCATGTTTTCATAACGTCAATCTTTATTGACACTTTCTCGCCGACCGAATAGATTGGGTCCACGCCACCTGAAACACCGTGCACCCCATCAACCCCCTGCCCCGCCCCGACGCCCGCGCGCCGCTGTACACCGATGCCGAGCGCGCACGCCGTGACGCATCGGTCTGGACTCTCGTGCAGGGTGTGCTCGCACCGGTCCAGTTCGTCGTCTTCATCGTCAGCCTCGGCCTCGTGCTGAGGTACCTGGCGACCGGCGCGGGCGAGGCGGTGGCCCTCGGGTCGGTCGTGGTGAAGACGCTTGTTCTGTACACCATCATGGTCACCGGTTCGATCTGGGAGAAGCGGGTCTTCGGCGTCTACCTGTTTGCGCGCCCCTTCTTCTGGGAAGACGTGTTCAGCATGCTGGTGCTGTCACTGCACACGGCTTACCTGGCCGGGCTGATGGCCGGCACCTGGTCCACCCAGGCGTTGATGGTGCTGGCGCTCGCAGCCTATGCAAGTTACCTGGTCAACGCCGGGCAGTTCGTACTCAAGCTGCGCGCCGCACGTCTCGACCATGCCCGCGCCACGGCCGGCCGCATGGCGCCGTCGGGAGCGGCCTCATGAACACCGCCGTTCGCATCGAAGCGCCCCGCCCGGGCACACGCGGCTGCAACGACACGCCGGCCGTGCCGGCCGACCACGTGTTGCGCGAACGCGGCCAGCGCGAAGTCTTCTGCGGCCTGACCGGGATCGTCTGGCTGCACCGCAAGATCCAGGACGCGTTTTTCCTCGTCGTCGGTTCGCGCACCTGTGCGCACCTCGTGCAATCGGCGGCCGGCGTGATGATCTTCGCCGAGCCCCGGTTCGGCACTGCCATCATCGACGAGCGCGACCTGGCCGGCCTGGCCGACGCCAACGCCGAACTCGACCGCGTGGTCACCCGCCTGCTCGAGCGCCGGCCCGACATCAAGCTGCTGTTCCTCGTCGGTTCCTGCCCGTCGGAGGTCATCAAGCTCGACCTCTCGCGCGCCGCCGAGCGCCTGTCGGCGCAATTCCTGCCGCAGGTGCGGGTGCTCAACTACTCCGGCAGCGGCATCGAGACCACGTTCACCCAGGGCGAGGACGCCTGCCTGGCGTCGCTCGTTCCCGGCCTGCCCGCCGCACCGGCCGACGCGCCGGCGTCGCTGCTCGTCGTCGGCGCCCTGCCCGACGTGGTGGAAGACCAGTTTGCCCGCCTGCTGCAGCAGATGGGCATCGGCCCGGTTCATTTCCTGCCCGCACGGCGCAGCAGTGGCATGCCCGCGGTCGGCCCGACGACCCGGCTGCTGCTCGCGCAGCCCTTCCTCGCCGACACCGCGCGTGCGCTCGAAGCGCGTGGCGCCGAGCGCCTGGCCGCGCCCTTCCCGTTCGGTGCGGAGGGCACGACGCGCTGGCTGCAGGCGGCCGCACAGGCCTTCGGCATCGACCTGGCGCACTTCGAGGCGGTTGTGGCCGCGCCGCGCGAACGAGCCCTGAAAGCGCTCGACCGCCAGCGCAGCGCGTTGAGCGGCAAGCGCATCTTCTTCTTCCCCGACTCACAGCTCGAAGTGCCGCTGGCGCGCTTTGCGGCGCGTGAGCTCGGCATGACGCTCGTGGAGGTCGGCACCCCGTACCTGCACCGCCAGCATCTGGCCGACGAACTGGCGCTGCTGCCGCCGGGCACGATGCTCAGCGAAGGCCAGGACGTCGAGCGCCAGCTCGACCGGTGCCGCGCCGCACGTCCCGATCTCGTGGTCTGTGGCCTCGGCCTGGCCAACCCGCTGGAAGCCGAAGGCATCACTACCAAGTGGTCCATCGAACTCGTCTTTTCCCCCGTGCACGGTTACGAGCAGGCCGCCGACCTGGCCGGCCTGTTCGCGCGGCCGCTCGACCGGCGCCTGCGCCTGGCAGCCTGAAGACCGGCCCCCCCGATGCAACTCACCCTCTGGACCTACGAAGGCCCGCCCCACGTGGGCGCGATGCGCGTCGCCACGGCGATGCGCGGGGTGCACTACGTGCTGCACGCGCCGCAGGGCGACACCTATGCCGACCTGCTGTTCACGATGATCGAGCGGCGCGACCGCCGCCCGCCCGTCACGTACACCACCTTCCAGGCGCGCGACCTCGGCGGCGATACCGCGGAGCTCTTCAAGAACGCCACCCGCGCCGCCTACGACCGCTTCCAGCCCGAGGCGATGATCGTCGGCGCGTCGTGTACTGCCGAGCTGATCCAGGACGACCCCGGCGGCCTGGCCCGCGCCCTGGAGCTGCCGATCCCGGTGATCCCGCTCGAGCTGCCGGCCTACCAGCGCAAGGAGAACTGGGGCGCCGCCGAGACCTTCTACCAGCTCGTTCGCACACTCGCGGCGCCAGGCGCCAGCCCGCGTGCGCCGCGTGCTGCCGATGCCCGGCCGAGCTGCAACCTGCTCGGGCCCACCGCGCTCGGCTTCCGCCATCGCGACGACGTGCAGGAAGTATGCGAACTGCTCGCGCTGCTGGGCGTCGAGGTCAACGTGACCGCGCCGCTCGGCGCAAGCCCCGCCGACCTCGCGCGCCTGCCCGACGCCGACTTCAACGTCGTGCTGTACCCCGAGGTGGCCGGCGTGGCGGCGCAATGGCTCGAGCGCACCTATCGCCAGCCGCGTGTGACGGTGGTGCCGATCGGTATCGGCGCGACGAAGGCATTCATCCAGCAGGTGGCCGAGCTCGCCGGCGTGGACGCTGCGCCGGCATTGGCGCAGCTCGACTGGCGCGCCAGCTGGTATGCACGCTCGGTCGATTCGACCTATCTCACCGGCAAGCGGGTCTTCATCTTCGGCGATGCCACCCACGCCGTCGCAGCGGCCCGTGTGGCCGCCGCCGAGATGGGCTTCACGGTGGTCGGCCTGGGCACCTACAGCCGCGAATTTGCGCGCGAGATCCGCGACGCCGCCAAGCTCTACGACGTCGAGCCGCTGATCACCGACGACTATCTCGAGGTCGAGGCGGCCATCGCCGCGGCACACCCCGAGCTGGTGCTCGGCACGCAGATGGAGCGCCACATCGCCAAGCGCCTGGGGCTGCCGTGTGCGGTGATCTCGGCGCCGGTGCACGTGCAGGACTTTCCGGCCCGGCGCTCGCCGCAGATGGGCGTCGAAGGTGCCAACGTGCTGTTCGACACCTGGGTGCACCCGCTCATGATGGGCCTCGAGGAACATTTGCTGCACATGTTCCGCGACGACTTCGAGTTCCACGCCGAGGCCTCGCCGTCGCACCTCGGTGCCGCCGGCACCACGGCCACGGTCGCAGCGCCCGACGCCGCGGCCGCGGTCACCAGCGCGACCACGCCCGCTGAAGACACGGCCGGCGGGACGATCGCGGTCAGCGTCGGCTGGGCGCCCGACGCCGAGAAGGAACTGCACAAGATCCCGTTCTTCGTGCGTGGCAAGGCGCGCCGAAACACCGAGCGATTCGCGCGCGATCGCGGCGTCGCAACGATCACCGTCGAGACCCTCTACGATGCAAAAGCGCACTTCAGCTAGCGGGTCTGCGGCGGCGCCGGTGCCCCTGCGCATCGTGCTCGTCACGATGGACAACCACCTCGCCAGCGCCGCGGAGCGGGCGAACCAGATCCTCAAGCGCGAGCTGCCCGGTGTCACGCTCGGTGTGCACGCCGCCGCCGAATGGGGCGACGACGGTGACGCGCTCGCACGCTGCCGTGCCGACATCGCACGTGGCGACATCGTGATCGCGACCATGCTCTTCATGGAAGAGCATTTCCTGCCGGTGCTCGATGCACTGCGCGCACGCCGCGCGGCCTGCGATGCCATGGTGTGCGCCATGTCGGCCGGCGAGGTGATGAAGCTCACCCGCATGGGCCGGTTCAGCATGGACGGCGAGGCCAGCGGCATGATGGCGCTGCTGAAGAAGCTGCGCGGCAGGCTGTCGGGCAAGGGCGAGACCGAAGGCTCGGGTGCCAAGGCCAGTGCCGGTGCGCAGCAGATGAAGATGCTGCGCCGGCTGCCGCAGATCCTGCGTTTCATTCCCGGCACCGCGCAGGACGTGCGTGCCTATTTCCTCGTGCTGCAGTACTGGCTGGCAGGCTCGCAGGAGAATATCGTCGGCCTCGTGCGGATGCTCGTCGACCGCTACGCCGACGGCCCGCGTGCCGTGTTTCGCGGTCAGGCGCGGCCGGCCGCGCCGGTGGAGTATCCCGAGCTCGGCATCTATCACCCGCGCATGCCCGGCCGCCTGGCGCACGATGCACACACGCTGCCGCGCCCGGCCACGAGCGGCGCGAACGGCGCCGTCGGGCTGCTCATGCTGCGCTCCTACCTGCTCGCCGGCAATACCGCGCACTACGACGGCGTGATCACCGCGCTCGAAGCGCGTGGCCTGCGGGTGCTGCCCGCGTTTGCCACCGGGCTCGATGCACGCCCGGCGATCGAGCAATTCTTCTTCGAGGGCGGTCGTGCCACGGTCGACGCGGTGGTCTCGCTCACCGGGTTCTCGCTCGTCGGCGGGCCGGCCTACAACGATGCGCATGCGGCCGAGGAGATCCTCGCGCGGCTCGACGTGCCGTACCTGTCGGTGATGCCGGTGGAATTCCAGACCCTCGAATCCTGGGGCGCCTCCGAGCGCGGCCTGCTGCCGGTCGAGGCGACGATGATGGTGGCGATCCCCGAACTCGACGGGTGCACCGGCCCGATGGTCTACGGCGGCCGCAGCCATGCCAACGGCGAAGCCTGCACAGGCTGCCAGCGCGGCTGCCGCTTCGACGGCGTGGCCGACTCGCACGACATGCAGACCTGCTCCGAGCGCGCCGACGCCCTGGCTGCACGCGTGGCCCGGCTCGTATCGCTGCGGCGCGGCGAACGTGCGCAGCGCAAGGTGGCGTGCGTGATCTTCAACTTCCCGCCCAACTCGGGCGCCACCGGCACGGCGGCGTTCCTGTCCGTCTTCGAGTCGCTGCACAACACGCTGCGCGCGATGCAGCGCGAGGGCTACACGCTCGACGTCCCCGCGACGGTGGACGACCTGCGCAACAGCATCATCCACGGCAATGCCGAGCTCTACGGCGCGATCGCCAACGTGCACACCCGCATCGGCGCCGAAGACCACGTGCGGCGCGAGCGCTGGCTGTCGCAGATCGAGGCGCAGTGGGGCCCGGCGCCCGGCCGACAGCAAAGCGACGGCGGCGGCATCTTCGTGCTCGGCGCGCAGTTCGGCAACGTCTTCGTCGGCATCCAGCCCGCCTTCGGCTACGAGGGCGACCCGATGAGGCTGCTGTTCGAGCATGGCTTCGCGCCCACGCACGCGTTCTCGGCCTTCTACCGCTTCCTGCGCGAAGATTTCAAGGCCGACGCGGTGCTGCACTTCGGCACCCACGGCGCGCTCGAATTCATGCCCGGCAAACAGGCTGGCATGTCGGCGGCCTGCTGGCCCGACCGGCTGATCGGCGACCTGCCCAACTTCTACCTGTACGCGTCGAACAACCCGTCCGAGGGCACGATCGCCAAGCGCCGCGCCGCGGCCACGTTGATCAGCTACCTCACGCCGCCGGTGGCCACGGCGGGGTTGTACAAGGGACTCATCGACCTGAAGGCATCGATCGAGCGCTGGCGTGGCCTGGCGCCCGACGCGGACGCCGAGCGCGACGCCCTCGCGCCATTGCTGCAGGCGCAGGCGGTCGAGCTCGAACTCGCCACCGCCGCACCGGCCTGGGACACCCTGCCCGCAGACCGCCGGGCCGACGCCGTGACACGCCTCTGGGGCGCCGTGCTCGAACTCGAATACACCCTCATCCCGCACGGCCTGCACGTCGTCGGCCGGGTGCCGTCGCCGGCCGAGCGGGTCGATTTCCTGCTGGCGCTGAGCGAAGCCAACGTTGCCGGCGGACAGCACCCCGCGCTGCCGCGCAAGGCGCTCGAAGCGCTCGTCGTGCAGGGACTCCCGCCCGCGGCTGCGCTGGCTGCGGCCGGCTCGGCCGGCGGCGCCGAGGCCGATGCCGCGCAACTCGCGCACCTGAGCGAACTCGCCGCCACCGACCGGCTGCTCGCAGAGGACCACGAGGTCGCCGGCATCCTGCAGGCGCTGGACGGGCGCTACGTGCGGCCCGCGCCGGGCGGCGACGTGCTGCACAACCCGGCCGTGTTGCCGACCGGCCGCAACCTGCATGGCTTCGACCCGTTCCGCATCCCGAGCGCCTTCGCGGTGCAGGACGGCGCACGGCAGGCGGCCCGCCTGCTGGCGCGCCACGTGGCCGACGGGCACCGGCTGCCGGAGTCGGTGGCGCTCGTGCTGTGGGGCACCGACAACCTCAAGTCCGAGGGCGCGCCGCTGGCCCAGGCGCTCGCGCTGCTCGGCGCGCGGCCGCGCTTCGACGGCTACGGCCGCCTCGCCGGCGCCGAACTGCTGCCGCTGGACACCCTGGGCCGCCCGCGTGTGGACGTGGTGATCACGCTGTCGGGCATCTTCCGCGACCTGCTGCCGCTGCAGATCAAGCTGCTCGCCGAAGCCGCCTTCCTGGCCGCGACCGCCGACGAGCCGGTCGAGCTGAACTTCGTGCGCAAACATGCGCTCGCCTTCCAGGCCGCGAACGGCGGCGACATGGAGACCGCCGCGCTGCGTGTCTTCGGCAACGCCGAAGGCGCCTATGGCGCCAACGTCAACATGCTGATCGACAACAGCCGCTGGGACGGCGAGGACGAACTGGCCGAGACCTACACGCGCCGCAAGGGCTTCGCCTACGGCCGCAGCGGCCGGCCCGCCAAACAGCCGGCGTTGCTGAACAGCGTGCTGGCGGGGGTCGAACTGGCCTACCAGAACGTCGATTCCGTCGAGCTCGGCGTGACCACCATCGACACCTACTTCGACACCCTCGGCGGCATCAGCCGCGCGGTGCAGCGCGCCAAGCAGGCGAGCGGCGACACCTCCGGCGTGGCGCCCGTCTATATCGGCGACCAGACCCGCGGCGAAGGCGCCGTGCGCACGCTGTCCGAGCAGGTGGCCCTGGAGACACGCACGCGCATGCTGAACCCCAAGTGGTACGAGGGCATGCTGGCCCACGGCTACGAAGGCGTGCGCCAGATCGAGACCCACATCACCAACACGATGGGCTGGTCGGCCACGACCGGCCAGGTGCAACCGTGGGTCTACCAGCAACTCACGCAGACCTTCATGCTCGACGAGGCGATGCGCGACCGCCTGGCCCGGCTGAACCCCGCCGCGTCGGCCAAGGTGGCGAGCCGGCTTCTCGAGGCGCACGAGCGTCATTACTGGACCCCGGACGACAAGGTGCTCGAAGCACTGCGGCGCGCCGGTGAAGAACTCGAAGACCGCCTCGAAGGCGTCTTCGTCGAAAGGATGGCCGCATGAATATCGCCTCGGTACCGTTGACCGAACTCCGCCGCTCCAATGGCAGCCCGCTGCGTCCGCCCGACGGCGACGGCAGCGTGCAGGTGCAGCTCGACCCGCGGGTGAAGATCGGCACCGCCAAGGTCTTTGCGATCTACGGCAAGGGCGGCATCGGCAAGAGCACCACGTCGAGCAACCTCTCGGCCGCGTTCTCCAAGATGGGCAAGCGCGTGCTGCAGATCGGGTGCGACCCCAAGCACGACAGCACCTTCACGCTGACCAAGAAGATGCTGCCCACGGTGATCGACGTGCTCGAGACGGTGGACTTCCACGCCGAGGAACTGCGCCCCGAGGACTTCGTCTTCGAAGGCTACAACGGCGTCATGTGCGTCGAGGCCGGCGGCCCGCCGGCAGGCACCGGCTGCGGCGGCTACGTGGTCGGCCAGACCGTCAAGCTGCTGAAGGAGCACCACCTGCTCGAAGACACCGACGTGGTGATCTTCGACGTGCTGGGCGACGTGGTGTGCGGCGGCTTCGCAGCGCCGCTGCAGCATGCCGACCGCGCGATGATCGTCACCGCCAACGACTTCGATTCGATCTTCGCGATGAACCGCATCGTGCAGGCCATCGGCGCCAAGGCGAAGAACTACCAGGTCCGCCTGGGCGGCGTGATCGCCAACCGCAGCGCGGCGACCGACCAGATCGACAAGTACAACGCCAAGATCGGCCTGAAGCTCGCGGCCCACTTCCCCGACCTCGACGTGATCCGCCGCAGCCGGCTGAAGAAGTCCACGCTGTTCGAGATGGAGCCCTCGCCCGAGCTCGAAGCGGTGCAGCGCGAATACATGCGCCTGGCGGCCGACCTCTGGCTCGGCGGGGAGCCGTACAACGCGGTGCCCATGAAGGACCGCGACATCTTCGACCTGCTCGGGTTCGACTGAAACGGAGCGCACGATGGACATGCGGGCCAGCAACTACACCGAGCGGCGCGGCGAGATCGAGACCTATTTCGACCGCACCGCGGTCCAGGCCTGGGCGCGCCTCACGTCGGACGCGCCGGTGGGCCGTGTGCGTGCCACGGTGCGCGCCGGACGCGACCGCATGCGTGCCACGCTGCTCGGCTGGCTGCCTGCCGACCTGCGCGGCCAGCGCCTGCTCGACGCCGGCTGCGGCACCGGTGCCCTCGCGGTGGAGGCCGCACGCCGCGGCGCGCAGGTGGTGGCGATCGACCTATCGCCCAACCTCGTGCAACTGGCGCGCGAACGCATCGAAGCTGGCGGCGAGTCCTTCAGCGCCGGCCCGATCGAGTTCCGTTCGGGCGACATGCTCGACCCGGCGCTCGGCGAGTTCGATCACGTCGTGGCGATGGACTCGGTGATCCATTACGACGCCGCCGACGCCGCGCGGGTGATCGCCCGCCTCGCCGCGCGCACACGCCACTCGGTCGCCTTCACCTTTGCGCCGCGCACACCCGCCTTGGCCGCCATGCACGCGGTGGGCCGCCTGTTCCCGCGCGGCGACCGTGCGCCGTCGATCGTTCCGGTGGCCGAGGCCACGCTGTCGCGGCTGCTCGCGGAGCAACCGGCGCTCGCCGGCTGGTGTGCCGCCGGCACGCAGCGCATCTCGAGCGGCTTCTACACGTCGCAGGCGATGCGCTGGGAGCGCACCGCACAAAGGGACGCGTCATGACACGTCGGCCGGGCCGGCTGCAGGCGCTCGCGGTGCGTGGCTGGAGCCGCGTGGGCACGCGCTTCCTGCCGTTTGCCGACGCGGCCAGCACCGAACTGCCGCTGCCGCGCCTGATGCGGTTGTCGCTGTTCCAGGTCTCGGTGGGGCTGGCGCTGGTGCTGCTCAACGGCACGCTGAACCGCGTGATGATCGTCGAGCTCGGTGTGCCGGCGTGGCTGGTGTCGCTGATGGTGGCGTTGCCGATCGTCTTTGCACCGCTGCGTGCGCTGGTGGGCTACCGCTCCGACGTGCACCGCTCGGCGCTCGGCTGGAAGCGCGTGCCCTATATCTGGTTCGGCTCGCTGCTGCTGTTCGGCGGCCTGGCGATCCTGCCGTTTGCGCTGCTCGTGCTCACCGGCACCGGCACGGGCCCGGCCTGGGTCGGGCAGGCTGGTGCGGCGCTCGGTTTCCTGATGATCGGCGCCGGCCTGCACACCACGCAGACGGCCGGCCTGGCGCTCGCGACCGACCTCGCACCCGAGGCCACGCGGCCGCGGGTCGTGGCGCTGATGTACGTGATGCTGCTGGCCGGCATGGTGGCGGCGTCGCTCACCTTCGGTGCCCTGCTCGAGGATTTCAGCCCGCTGCGCCTGATCCAGGTGATCCAGGGTTCGGCGATGGTGGCCATGGCGCTGAACATCGTGGCGCTGTGGAAGCAGGAGGCGCGCGACCCGCAGCGCGCGCAAGCCGGCGCGACCAAGAACCCCCACTGGCGCGCCGATTTCCGTGCCCGCTGGCTCGCCCTCGTGCAGCAGCGCCAGGCCGCGCGCCTGCTCGTGGCCGTCGGCCTGGGCAGCGCGGCGTTCAGCATGCAGGACATCCTGCTCGAGCCCTACGGCGGCCAGATCCTGCATCTGGGCGTGGGCGCGACGACCGTGCTCACGGCCCTGCTGGCGGGCGGCTCGCTGTTGGCCTTTGCCGGTGCCGCGCACTGGTTGCAGCGTGGCGTGGACGCCCACCGGCTGGCCGCGCATGGCGCGCTGGCCGGCGTCTTCGCGTTTGCCGCGGTGGTTTTCGCCGAGCCGCTGCAGGCAGCCTGGCTGTTCCGCATCGGCACGGTATTGATCGGCTTCGGCGGCGGCCTGTTCTCCGTGGCCACGCTCACGGTGGCGATGGGGCTCGACGCCCCGGCGCCCGGCACCGATGGCGGCCACCTCGGCCGCGGCCTGGCGCTCGGCGCCTGGGGTGCCGTGCAGGCCACGGCGTCGGGCGTGGCCATTGCCGTCGGCGGCGGCCTGCGCGACCTGGTGTCGTCGCTGGCGACGCAGGGCGCGCTGGGCGCGGCCCTCAACGGGCCGGCCACCGGCTACAGCTTCGTCTACCACCTCGAGATCGCGCTGCTCTTCGCCACGCTGGTGGCGATCGGCCCGCTCGTGCGCCCCAGCGGCGCCGTCCAAAGAACCCCGGCCCGCTTCGGGCTGGCCGAATTCCCGGGCTGAACGGGCATCACGCCCCCAAGCCCGGCCCGCACGTCCACCCCAAGCCAGAGCGCTCAAGCCAGGAGACCCGACCATGTCCACAGGCGCCATCAGCCCCACCATCGACCTCGCCCAGATCGCCCTCTACGGGTTCTGGATCTTCTTTGCCGGCCTGCTGTATTACCTGCACCGCGAAGACAAGCGCGAGGGCTACCCGCTCGAATCCGACGGCCGCGGCGGCCGGGTCGTGATCCAGGGCTTCCCGCCGGTGCCGGAGCCCAAGACCTTCCGCCTCGCCGACGGGCGGGTGCGCTTTGCGCCCGGCCCCAACTCGGTTCCGCAGCCGCTGCGCGGCGGCGAGGCCACGTCGCGCGTACCCGGCTCGCCGATCGTGCCCATCGGCGACCCGATGCTCGCCGGCGTCGGCCCCGGTGCCTATGCCGACCGCTCCGACATTGCCGACCGCACGATCGACGGCGACGCCCGCATCGTGCCGCTGCGCGCCGCCGCCGGTTATGACGTCGCGTCGAAGGACCCGGACCCGCGCGGCATGTCGGTCATCGGCGCGGACGGCCAGGTGGGCGGCACCGTGCGTGACCTGTGGGTCGACCGCTCGGAGGCGATCTTCCGCTACCTCGAGGTCGAGGTGAGCGCCAAGGGCGGCAAGCGCAATGTGCTGCTGCCGATGAACTTTGCGCGGGTCACCGACCGTGCGGTGCACGTGCGGTCGATCCTCGCTGGCCAGTTTGCCCAGGTGCCGGGCACCTACAAGCCCGACGAGATCACGTTGCTCGAAGAGGAGCGCGTGGTGGCCTACTACGGCGCAGGCACGCTGTACGCCACGCCGTCGCGCCAGGAGCCGCTGCTGTGAGCGCGACGGGCCGTTCCCTGGCGCTCGTCCCGCGGCGCGAAGTGCGGAGGGTCGTCCCATGAGCAGGCGCGCGATGCGGGTCACCGAACACGACCAGGAGGCGCAGCCCGGCCTGCCCGAGCCGCTGCCGGCGGGCGAGCGGATGCTCTGGCAGGGCGCGCCCGACTGGCGCGTGCTGGCGCAGCGCAGCTTCCACCTGCGCAAGCTCGCGGTCTACTTCGCGGTGCTGATCGCCTGGCGCGTCGTGTCCAGCCTGCATGACGGCGCCCCGCTCGCACAAGCGCTCGCCGGCTCGCTCTGGACGCTGCCGCTCGCCGCCGCGGCGCTCGGGATCGTTGCGGCGCTGGCCGCGCTCGTGGCACGCACGACGCTGTACACGCTGACCGATCGGCGTGTCGTGATGCGCATCGGCGTGGTGCTGAGCGTCACCTTCAACCTGCCGCTGCGGCGCATCGAGTCCGCCAGGATGCACACGCTGCCCGGCGGCGCGGGCGACCTTGCGCTGGTTCTCGACCCGAGCGACCGCATCGGCTACGTGCACCTGTGGCCGCACGCACGGCCGTGGCGCTTCGAGCGCCCCGAGCCGACGCTGCGCGCGCTGCGCGATGTGCAGGCCGTGGCGCGGCTGCTGGGCGACGCCCTGGCGGCCTCGACGGCGGCCGGCTCCACGACCATGAGCGCACCGCGCGGCACGCCGTCGCAGGCACGCGGCGGCGCCGCGCGGCAACCGGCCGTGGCACGCGCCGCTGCCTGAACCGCC
>JAHECD010000156.1 GCA_024641945.1 Rubrivivax sp.
AGATTGTGATTCTGGTCGTCGTGGGTTCGAGTCCCATCAGCCACCCCAACGCACGTCCTTAGGCCTCAAGGCCTCTGGGCTTTGGCCGCAGCCACGATTTGCGCTTGCAGCGCTTCTTGGCCGGATCCAGGTCTCGCGCATCCTGGCCGTCACGGCGGTTCGCGAGGCTTGACCAGCGCTTAGCGGCCCATTGACCGCAGGGTCTGCGCTGCACACGGCTCACGCGTTCAACACCTCGGCCCGAACCGGTTTCTTCGCGGGGCAACGAGCCATGCGATCCCTCGTCGTCGATCGCCTTGCTCACGTCGGGGATTGAGGCTCGGTCGACCTGCTGCGCGCCAAACGTGACTGTCGATAGAGCGTCAAGGACGACTCACGCGGCGGGCTCGTTGGGGCGTTTCTTGTGCATTCGTTGCTGCTGAATTGGCGTTCGAGACGTACGCTGATGACACTGGCGCGTCGCCACTGCGCACGGCGGCGTCCTACAGCTTCGATGGAAATTGCCCGACAGGGTTGGATCATGGGCCCGCGCAAACTTGGCAGACCAAGTCGACATGTGGAAGCACATGGCCGGCAACCTTCCAATCATCGACTGCACAGGATCATGACCATGTCCCCACGAACGATTGCCAAGTCCCGAAATTTCAAGACGCCGATGATCGCCACGTTGGCCGCTGCCGTCGCTATTCTTTCGGCGGGCTGCGGCTCAATGAGCGAACGAGAGCAGGGCACCGCCAAGGGTGCAGCGGCGGGTGCGCTGGCCGGCGTCGTCTTGGGCGCGGCGACGGGTGGCAGTGCCGGCAAGAGCGCCGCGATCGGCGGCGTCGTGGGCGCCGTCGCGGGCAACCTGTGGTCCAAGCGCATGGAGGACAAGCGCGCAGCGCTGGCCAAGGCGACGGAGGGCATGGGCATCGAGGTTGCACGCACCACCGACAACCGGTTGAAACTCAACGTGCCGGCGGACTTCTCGTTCGATGTCGGCCGCGCCGATATCAAGCCGACGATGCGGCAGGTACTCGATGAGGCCGGCCGCAATCTGGACTCCAAAGTACACATCACCGTGGTCGGGCATACAGACAGCACCGGCGAAGACTCGGTCAACGATCCCCTTTCAATCGAACGCGCTCGCGCGGTGCGCAATTACCTTGCTGAACGAGGCATTCAGACCAGCCGACTGGATGTCGTCGGTCGCGGCTCGCATGAGCCTGTCGCAACCAACGCCACTGAAGCGGGCCGGGCGCAAAACCGGCGCGTCGAGATTTTCCTGACGGAACCTGCCGGCTGATCGCTCCGGACGATTTGGGACCGCCTGTGACCGTCCGTTGCGGCAGGCGCTCTGTGGGTTTTCATCCAGACCAGACGGTTCTTGCCACGAGTCGCCAATTAAACTGGCGCTGTGGATACGGGTGATGGCGATCGAAGCTCAGCGAAGTCGTTGGTGCAATCGTTTCGATCCCGGTAGGTTGAACATCAGATTGGCCGTCAGTCGAATGGATCGCCACGTCCTTCGAGCAACCCAACCACTTGAGCCGCCAGGAACTGCAACTCCTCGAGTTGCTGGTCAGTGGCATCTCGAGGTTTTGTATCGATCACGCACAACGTACCGACCGCGCTGCCGTCGCGCAATACCAGGGGCACACCGGCATAGAACCGGATGTGGGGCTCACCTGTCACGAGAGGGTTGGAGGCAAAGCGGGGATCGGCCATGGCGTCGTGGACCAGCAACATGTCCTGCGGTTGACGAATGGCGTAGTCGCAGAATGAATTTTCACGTGGTGACTGCGAAATTTGCAGGCCGACGCGTGACTTGAACCACTGGCGATCGGCATCGACGAGAGAGATCAATGCCACCGGGGCCTGGAGCACGCCAGCTGCCATTCGAGTCAAGTCGTCATAGGCCTGATCCTCGGTGGTGTCGAGGATTCGAAGTGCATTCAGCGCCTCCAGACGCACTGATTTCATAAGCCCTGTCCTCCCGTTTGCCCCATCGCGCTGTCCAAGAATTCCAGCTTCGGGGTCGCGCTTCTTGTGCCGCCGATCGACGGCTTCCGGCTGTCAAGCTATGACGGCTCGTCGGTCAACTGTTCGCAGTAAGTCAGCAGTTCCTCGAGCTCGCCGGACTTGTCGAATACGCGGTCTGCACCGAGTTCCAGACAACGCCTGCGCATGTCGGGGGTCGCGTAGTTCGAGAGCACCACCATCCGCGTTTGCGGCAGCATCTCCCGCGCCTGCCGAAGGACGCCCAACCCGGACCCGGATTTGAGAAAGATATCGATGATCATCAAGTCACAACGTTCCTTCGATGATCGTATCCACTCGAGGGCACCCGCCTCGTCGTCGGCGCTTGCCACCACACGCATCGGCAGCAACTCTTCCAGCGTCGACACGAGGTTCTTGCGGATCACCGGGCTGTCTTCGACGAGGAAGCAGTTCGTAAGACGCGGCGCCTGAACGTTTTCGGTCATTTCCGGTTGGGCCAGGTGAATGAGAGAGCGGGTCCGCGAAGCTTCCGGCGGCCGGTACGGGTCCATCGACAGTCTGTTTGTGTACATATATTGTCAGGCAATGTCTGCCCACGCGTCGTGGGACTAGTCCTACAGGCGACCGGTCATTGGCCACTCGCGCGACACATTGCACACCGGCGTCACGATGACATCGTTGCGATCACGCGCCTTCGTCCCCGTCTCAGTCAGCGCGCTCATCGCGATTGCACGTCCATGACGAATTGAAATGCGTTTTGACTTTCAGGCCGGTCGGCGGTCCGGAGGCTGGGATGTAGGACGTTGCCGCATCCTTTCGCGCAAGGCCGTGCGACCTTTCGGCGTCACGTCCGACACCCGGTCGCCCTCGGTGCCGACATGCGTTGCAAGTCATCCCGTCGAACATGCTGCGTGAAACCTCAACACCTTGAAGAAAGGCCTGCTGTCCATGGAGTCCGTCAATCACACCATGACCGATCTGTTCGATCAGCTTGGCCTGCCGAGCCAGCCCAAGCACATTGCCGAATTCGTTGCGCGGCGACGTCCGCTCCCACTCGAGATACGACTTTATGACGCAGATTTCTGGACACCTGCCCAGGCCGCGTTCATAAAAGACAAGCTCAGCGAGGACGGCGATTGGGCGTTGGTCATCGATTCGTTGAATGCAAGTCTGCGCAGCCGTCCCCGCGGCGCAGCGACCGTCGGCGATAACGACGGTTGACTCGCGCCTGCTGGCAATCGGCCGGCGGGATCATTGCCCGGTATCGGCCTCGGGCGCGGCGCTGTCCTACAGCGGCAACCGGCTGGTGCCGACGCCGTCCATTCCAGGTTCGAACTCCAATGGAGGCCTCGCGCGGCCTGATGCGCATGTCTCGGGCATGCCGGGGCCGCGAGCCCGGAAAAGACGAATTCAGCGCGAAGGCACTCCGATGTTCTCCGACCAAGCAACCAATCGAAGGCATGTCGTGATGCAGATGCCCGAGGCGGTGCAGACGTCGTTGAAGGTTGCCGTCGTCGGTCTCGTTGTAGCGGGCCTGTATTTCGGTAAGGAAGTGCTGGTTCCTTTTGCACTCGCGGTGCTTCTCGGCTTCGTGCTCGATGCGCCGGTGAGCTGGCTGCGCCGCTGGCGTGTGTCCAGAGGCGTGGCCGTGGCGATCGTCATTTCAGTGGCGGTGCTTCTTGCAGGTACGGCGACGACTCTTGTCTTGTCCCAGTTCTCGCATGTCGGCGAGCAGTTGCCTCGATACCAGCAGACCATCCGGAAGAAATTTCGGGCGATGCGCGAGGGCGTCGTGGGCAATGGATCGTTGAGCAGTGCGGCGAGTGTCGTGGACACGGTCGAGCGCGAGGTGGCCGCCACCACACGCGCCATCGCCGGACCAGCGGCAAAAAAGGACGAGCCGTTGTCCGTGCGGGTGATGGTGGCGGAGCCGACGCCGATGCAGGCGTTGCGCGATCGCATCGCGCCGATGCTCGGTCCGCTCGGCACGTCCAGTATCGTGATCGTCCTGCTGGTCTTCTTCCTGCTCGACCGGCAGGACCTGCGCGACCGGCTGCTTCGCCTGGTGGGTGGCAATCTGCATCTGATGACCGACGCGCTCGGTGAGTCGGCCCGCCGGGTGAGCCGCTATCTTTCGATGCAAGTGATGATCAATGCCGGATACGGCGTGGTGCTCGCGGGCGGGCTCTGGGCGATCGGCATACCGGGCGCGCTGTTCTGGGGCGGCCTCGGCGCAGTGCTGCGGTTCGTGCCCTACGTGGGCCCCGTCGCGGCGTCACTGTGCCCGCTGGTCGTCGCGTTTGGCGTCGACCCCGGCTGGGCCATGGTGGGCTGGACACTGGCGCTGGTGGTCTTGCTCGAGCTCGTCGTGAACAACGTGCTCGAACCCTGGTTGTTCGGTGCCAGCACGGGTGTCGCGCCGGTGGCATTGCTGTTGTCCGCCATCTTCTGGGCCGCGCTCTGGGGGCCTGTCGGCTTGATCCTCGCGACGCCATTGACGGTTTGCCTGGTCGTCATGGGGCGGCACTTGCCGGCGTTTCACTTCTTGTATCTGCTGCTCGGTAGCGATCCGGTCTTCGACCGGCCTACGCGGCTGTACCAGCGCCTGCTGGCAGGCAATCTCGCCGAGGCCCACGAGCTTGCCGAACAGGATATCGCCGCCGAAGGGCTGACCGGCTTCTACAGCGGCATGGCCGTGCCTGCGCTCGGCATGGCCGTGTCCGATAGAAGGCGGGCGTCCCGGGCGCGACATCGCCACCGCGTCATCACGGGGGCCGAAAGCCTGCTGCTGCAATTGCGGGCCGAAGAGTCTGAACCCTTCGCGCACGGTCCGCAGGTGTTGTGCATCGGCCTGCGCTGGGAAGCCGATGGCCTGTCGGCAGACATGCTCGCGCACGCGCTGCGTCACGACGGCATTCACGCGCAGTCGCTTCCGCCGTCGTCGGTGAGTGGCGGGCAGGTGAGTACGCTCGACTTCGATGGCGTCGAGGCTGTGTGCATCGTCACCTACGAGACGGACGAAGACGACCTGATCCGTGAAGCGTGCAGGCGCCTGCGCGCATTGGCGCCGAACGTCGTCGTGGCGTTGGCGCTGTGGGATGCCGACGGCCTGTCGAGCGCGGCTGCTTCGACGCAGAGGCTGGGGGTCGATCTGGTGGCCGCCACGTTGACGGAGGCGACCCAGCGGATTCTCGCGAGGCTGCCGGCGCGAGCCGACGCATTGGACCGCGCGCCAACCATCCCCGACGCCGAGACCGGTGCGCAAACCGACACTGCAGAGATTTGCCGGCAGTTGAATGTGCACTTGCCGGCACTCGGCCGGCGCGCCGCGCAGCGTGCGTCTGAAATATTCGACACGGCGCAAGGTGTGATCTTCTGGTCCGACGGTCGCAGCCAGCAGTGGCGGGCCGATGGTGCCATCGAGGCACCCAGGACCATCGACGCGCTGGGTCACTCGCTGGTACGCCATGTACTCGATTCTGGCGAGACGCTTGTCGTTCCCGACCTGGAACGGGACCCTCGCGTGCCCACACCGACTTCCGCAAGCGTGACCGCGCTCAAGTTCATGGCTGCTGCACCGTTGATTTGGGAACCCGGCACGACGATCGGCGCCCTGTGCATTCTCGACCCCGTGGCGCGGCAACTCGATCGTCGCGAGGTGCGGCTGCTCGAAGCCCTGGCGACCGACCTTGTCGAGCAGCTTCGTGCCGCCTGCCCGGCGCCGGCACAACCGGACTCGGCGCCGATGGGTGACGCACCGACGGGTGCCGTCACCGCGCCGGCATGACGGGGCAAGACCGTTCAAGCAGCCGTGGCGCATCGGGTTCGCGACCGGCGCCCCAGTGGCACGAACCCGTCTCGCCGCGCCTGTGGCTGGACATCATGCGCCAGTCGGTGGTCGGCTGGATCGACGACGACTGCGCGAGCCGTGGCGCCGCGCTCGCCTACTACACACTCTTTTCGCTTGCGCCGTTGCTGCTGATCGTGGTGTCCATGGCGGGCCTCGTCTTTGGTGCGGAAGCGGCGCGCGGCGAGGTGTTTAGAACACTCGAGGGACTGATGGGTGCGCGCCGCGGCAGCGGTGCAGGATTTGCTCGTCAGCGTGGACTGGCCGAATGGCGGCGCCCTGGCCAGCAGCGTCGGCGCCGTCCTGATGGTCGTGGGCGCCACGACCGTCTTTGCCGAGCTGCAGTCCACACTGGATCACATCTGGGACGTGCCGGCCACACGCGCCGCCGGATGGTGGCGGGTTCTGCGGGCACGCCTGCTTTCATTCGGATTGATCCTTGGCGTGGGATTCCTGCTGATCGTTTCGTTGCTGTTCGATGTGGCCGTTTCGGCATTGCAGAAGTGGTCGCTGATCGTCGTTCCGCATTGGTCCGGCATGCTCGACACGCTCGGCACATTGGCAGTGTTCGGCACGATGACGCTGACCTTCGCGGTGATCTACAAGCGTATGCCGCGCGCGCGCATTGCATGGTCCGACGTATGGGTGGGCGCACTCGTCACGACCGTGCTGTTCAGCATTGGCCGGCAGTTGATCGGTCTCTATATCGGCCGCGGGGCGCTGTCGTCCGGTTTCGGCGCAGCGGGGTCGATGGTGGCGTTGCTGGCCTGGGTGTACTACTCGGCGCAGATCTTCCTGCTCGGCGCCGAGTTCACATGGACATTCGCACACCGGTTGGGCTCGCGGCGCGGTACGGGAGGCCCCGTTTGACGGTGTCGGTGTTCGAGGGCCCGAGTCCTACATCGGCGGCCGGTGGCCGCCGACAGATATGGGCCCTGCTTCTGCGTACATTGGATTTCGGGTTGTCGGGAACACCGACCCATCTCGAATACGAACCTCCAGGACCTCGAAAGGAAACCGCATGTTGAAGTGGGCCATCGTCTTTGCAGTGATATCGCTGGTCGCAGGCGTGCTCGGGTTCACGGGCATTGCGGCCGGCGCCGCCGGGATTGCCAAGGTCCTGTTCTTCGTCTTCCTGATCGCCTTCATCGTGGTCGTGGCGATGATCGTGACCGGTCTGGGACTTCTGAAGAAATAAATCCGCACGCACTCGCGCACCCACACCGCCACCGTGAGACAGCGCCTTGGGACGCCGAGACCGCACCATCAGTGCGATGGCTGGCTCCACTACATCGTTGGCGCAGCCTCCAACGCAGAGCCTGTCGTTGAGCGCCCTGGCCGACGAGGATGACGTCGTTCTAGGCTATGAATCGGCGTTGCCGCATCTTGCGAACGCGAATGTGCACCCGCGTGCCATGGAGCCGCGCGAGGCTGCGAACCATGGCAGCTGATCGCACCTGCCGGCCGCACCTGCCGGCCGCACCTGCTGGCGCGATACTTTCATGCCGCTGCGCACGCTGTGGAGCACGAAAATCTCGTCAACCGATGTCGCCGAGTCTCTCAGGGTCTGCTGCGGCACGCGAAGTCAGCGTCTGCGTAGACACGACGGTCTTTGCACCAGGTGCATCGAGCTGACATCGTGAAGGTGCCTGGGCAGGTCTCGTAGCGGCGAACGACCTGCTTGCCGCGCCCGACCGAATGGGGCGGACGCCTCGGGCACTCGTTTGATCGCTCGGTACGGATGGTTTGTTTATTGAGATCACATTTCGGAGAAATCCATTGGCCTCTCCCAATCACTTCATCGCGCGGCACAAACCCGCAGAGCACATGATGCAAAAGTCCGGAGTCTTTGCGATCCTGGTCCGTGCTTCGTTGATCGCGACGATCTTGAGCGGCTGTTCCACCGCGTCAGACGCACCCTCGGTCGGGCCGGCACCAAGATTGCCCGCGCCCGAGCAACGCCTCATCCCGACAGTGAACATCGCGCCGGCCCTGCCTTGGGCTGCTGGCGAGGGGCCCGTGGCCGCCGCGGGTCTGAAGTCGACGCGGTTTGCGGATGGGCTCGCCCATCCGCGGTGGCTTCTGGTGTTGCCGA
>JAHECD010000060.1 GCA_024641945.1 Rubrivivax sp.
TCCCGGTACTGGCGGTCGAACTGCGCACGCTCGGCGTCGGCGCGCTCGACCTCGAGCGCAGGTTCGCGGTCGTCGAGCGTGGCCAGCACCTGGCCGGCCTTCACGGCTTCGCCGGGGCGCACCTTGACGGTCTGCAGGAAGCCATCGGCAGGCGCCGGCACGACACGCTGGCCCAGTCCCTCGACACGCGCGGGCGCCACCACGTGCCAGGTGGTCGGCCAGCACACCCCCACGCCGATGGCAACGGCCACCGCCGCGACGACGATCAGGCTGCTCTGGCGCGAGGATGCGCTGGCCCCCGCGGAGCAGCCCGGCAGGAACGCCCGCAGGCGGGTGATGAACGGCGCGTCGGCACGCGCCTTGAGCAGCAGCACCGGGCCGACGAACAGCGCCGCGTCGCAGGCGAGCGCACGCTGGGAATCGTCCATCGCCTCGGCACGCTCGAAGATGATCGCGCCGGCGTTGCCCTCGCCCTCGAACGGCACGCCGAGCACCGCGGCGGCGTCGACACCATGGGCCAGCGCCGCATGGGCGATGGCCAGGCCCAGCCCGGCCCCCGCACGCGGCGGGTGGTCCACGGCGGCTTCGCGGTCGATGGCCTCGTCGGCGGCGTCGGCGATCGCCCGGCTGGCCTGCAACCGGGCGTCGACCTGCGCACCATGCGACACGCCGGCCACACGGGCCGGTGCATCGGGGCGGGTCGTGTCGCGCACCGCCACGCTCACGCGCACGCAGCCCAGCCGCAGCGCCAGGTCGGACGCCACGGCCGTGGCCGCGGCTTCGAAACGTTCGTGGCGCAGCGCCACCGACTGCAACTCGAGCAGCACCGCGGCGTCGGGCATGGCAGCAGCCCGGCCTGGGGCGTCCAGGCCTGGGAGGTCAGCGGGCAGATCGGTCAGATTCATGTCGAGAACGGGCTCGCTCGCGCAAACGGCACGAACGGGCTCCCCGATTAGGCCCACGCACCTTCGAGTTCCATCGGGTGAAAAGGCGGGCGGGCGGCGGGCAGTTTGCGGCGCCGTCGAGGCGGGACGGAGAACCGCCCGACAGGCGGCCGCAGCGGTGCTCCAGGCGCACTCGGCGCCCCGGCATCGGTACGGCGCGCTGGAGGCTCATGGGGCAGGTTCCGGAAACGGTTGGCTACGTTTTCGACCGGTGGGCGCCCCAGAAAAGGGCACCGCGGCGCGGCTCCGTGAACAAATGCACGCGCGGCGCGGCGCACAGGCGCGGCCGCGGCCCTCGCGGTGTGCTCGCGCGCGGCGTTGCCGCGGTCAGGCGTCGATGTGGCGCAGCACGCGCTGCGGGTACGGGATCTCGACGCCGAGCTGGTTGAGGGTGCGCAAGATCGCCAGGTTGACGCCCGAGCGCACGTTGCCCTGCCCGTTTTCCGGGTCCTCGATCCAGAAATTGAGGGTGAGTTCGAGGCCGTCGGCGCCGAAGGCGTCGAGGTTGACCGCTGGCCCGGGCGCGGCCAGCACGCGCGGTACCGAGACCGCCGCCTCCACCAGACGCGGGATGAGCGCGTCGACATCGGTGCCATACGCCACGCTGACGCTCGTGGAGACCAGCATGCGCGTATCGGCCAGCGACGCGTTCTCGACGCGCTGGGTGATGAGCATCTCGTTGGGAACGATGGATTCGCGCCCGTTCAGCGCACGGATCACGGTGTACCGGGTATGGATGTCGGTGATCCGGCCCTCGAAGCCGTCGATCCGCACCGTATCGCCGATGCGCACCGAGCGCTCGGCCAGGATCACGAACCCGCTCACGTAATTGGCGGCGAGCTTCTGCAGACCGAAGCCGATGCCCACCCCGATGGCGCCGCCGAGCACGCCAAAGGCACCGAGCGGTATGCCCGCCGCCGTCAGCGCCAGCAGCAGGCCGACGAACAGCAGGCCGGCGCGGGTGGCGTTGGCGGCGATCTTGCGCAGGCTCAGATTGCCGCCAGAGCCCACCACCGCGCCGGCGATCAGCCGCGCCTCGATGGCGGCAGAAAGCCACAGCGCACCGACCAGCACGGCGCTGGCGCTCAACAGTCCCTCGACCAGGCTGCGCAACGAGACGTCGGTGCCACCGATCTTCCAGTGGATGGCTTCCATCTCGGTGAGCAGCAGCGGCAGCAGTCCGGTGACCCAGGCGACCATGCCCAGCCAGACGAGCCAGGACACCGTGCGTTCGATGACACGCACCGTGCGCGACTCCGGAAACGCCGTCTGCAGCACACGCACCGCGATGCGGATCACGAGCAGGCTGGTGAGGATCGGCACCGCCAGCTTGAACACGGCGATCGGGACCACGGCCTGAAGCAGGTGGCGCGCCGTCAGCGCGGCCAGCAGGGCCAGCGCCGGGAAAAGCACGCCGTCGAAGATGCGCTCGCCGAACCACACGCTCCCGCGCAACACCCGGCGTCCGCGCAACGTGCGAACCACGAGCCACGCCAGCACGACGCAGCCCGTCAGCGCGGCGAATTCGGCGACTGCGCTGGCCGAGAACAGGGCCGTCAGCGTCTGCCAGACCTCGGAACGCGCGGCCTGGCTGGCCGCGGCGGCGGCGGCCTGCGCTGCGGCGGTGACCGGATCGCCCACCGCTCCCGTTGCGCCCGAGGCCGCCGATACCGCCGGTACGCCCGCCAAATCCACTGTCATCCGGCCACGCCGGCGAGCACGCGCAAGTGCGCCGCCACGCTGCGCGCGAGCGCGCTGAGGGCGTAGCCGCCTTCGAGGCAAGAGACGAGGCGCCCACCGGCATGGGTCTGGGCCACCGAGAGCAGCCGGCGCGTGATCCACTCGTAGTCGGCCTCGACCAGGCCGAGCTGGCCGAGTTCGTCCTCCCGGTGGGCGTCGAACCCGGCCGAGACGAAGATCATCTGTGGCCGGAACTCGTTCAGTGCCGGCATCCACATGGCTTCGATCGTCTCGCGGATCTCCGGGCCCCGCGTGTACGGCGGGATCGGCACGTTGACCATGTTGGTGCCTTTGGGGACCGCGCCGCTGTGCGGGTACAGCGGATGCTGGAAGAAGCTGCACATGAGGATGCGGTCGTCTCCGGCCACGATGTCCTCGGTGCCGTTGCCGTGGTGAACGTCGAAATCGATGATCGCCACGCGTTCCAGGCCGCGATCGTCGAGGGCGTGGCGCGCAGCCACGGCGATGTTGTTGAAGAAGCAGAAGCCCATCGACTCGTCGCGCGTGGCGTGGTGCCCGGGCGGGCGCACGGCGCAGAACGCGTTCGAGGCGTGGCCGTCGATCACGGCATCGGTGGCCGCGATGGCCGCGCCGGCGGCCTTGAACGCCGCGTCGCGCGTGCCGAGGTTGATGCAGGTGTCGGGGTCCACTGCGTGCCGCTCGCCCGTGGCCCTGACCTGTGCCATCTGGTCCTGCACCTCGGCGATGTAGCCGGGACTGTGGGCGCGGGCCAGCTGCGCGGGCGTGGCGTCGGGCGCGTCGTCCTGCCACTCGATGGCGATGTCCAGGCCCGTGGCCCGCAGATGGTCGTGGATCGCATCGAGGCGCTGCGGGCATTCGGGATGGCCGTGACCCATATCGTGCAATCGGCACTCGGGCGGTGAGTAGTAGGCAGTGGTCATGGGATTACGGCGAAGTGATTTCGGGTAACGTGCAGCCGATGGATTTGACCGTTGCGCGCCAGCTGTCGAGGCTGGTCGATCAGATCGCCACGATTATCGTCGGCAAGAGACCCCAGATCGAAGACAGCGTCGCCTGCCTGATGGCCGGCGGCCATCTGCTGATCGAGGACGTTCCCGGCGTGGGCAAGACGACCCTGGCGCACGCGCTGGCGGTTTCGCTCGGCCTGAAGTTCTCGCGCGTGCAGTTCACCGCCGACCTGATGCCCAGCGACCTGGTCGGCGTGAGTGTGTTCGAGCGTGCGTCCGACACGTTCGTCTTCCATCCCGGCCCGGTGTTCACGCAGGTGCTGCTGGCCGACGAGATCAACCGCGCCGGACCCAAGACACAGAGTGCGCTGCTCGAGGCGATGGAGGAGCAGCAGGTCTCGGTGGACAACCAGACCCGTGCGCTGCCGAGCCCGTACTTCGTGATCGCCACGCAGAACCCGACCGACCAGCTCGGCACCTACCCGCTGCCGGAGAGCCAGCTCGACCGCTTTCTGATGTGCATCACGCTCGGCTACCCCGACCGGCTGTCCGAGCGCGCCCTGCTCGCCGGCGAGGACCGCCGCCACGCGATCGAGCGGCTGCAGCCCGTGATGCAGCCGGCCGACGTGCTGGCCGCGCAGCAGGCGGTGCTGCAGGTGCACGCCTCGGACGCGCTGCTCGACTACCTGCAGACGCTGATCGCATCCACGCGCTCCGGGCAGTGGTTCATCGAGGGCCTGAGCCCACGCGCCGGCATCGCCGTCCTGCGCGCCTCCAAGGCGCGCGCACTGATGGCGCAGCGCGACTACGTGGCCCCGGACGACATCCAGGCCATCCTGCCGCAGGCGGCTGCCCACCGCATGGTGGCCGTGCCCGGCGCCGGGCGCGGCGCCTTCGAGCAGGTGCTGGCGATGATCGAGGCCACGCCGATCCCGTGAGGGCGCGGGCGCGGATGCGGGTAAGGTCCGGGCCGTGAATACCGCCACCATCGCCGCCCCAAGTGCGCCACGCAAGCGCGAGCGGCGCTCGATCCGGCGCCGTGTCTACGCCTGGATCGAAGGCCGCCTGCCGGTCACCGACACCTGGACGCTGGGCCAGCGCAACATCTACATCGTGCCCACCAAGGCCGGCACCGCGTTTGCGCTGATGCTGCTGATCATGCTGCTCGGCTCCATCAACTACCAGCTCAACCTGGGTTACCTGCTGACGTTTCTGCTGGTGGGCTGCGCGCTCGTTTCGATGCACATGACCCACGGCACGCTCAAGGGCCTGACACTGCGCGTGCGGCCCGTGGCGCCGGTCTTCGCCGGCGAGGCCGCGCTCGTCGAAGTCGTGCTGACGAGCCCCGACAGCCAGCGCCACGGCATCGGGCTGGCGTTCCACGATACACGCCGCTTCGGCTGGCGCCAGGCGTTCACCGACGTGCCGGCCCATGGCCAGGCGTCGGCCCGGCTGTCGATGGTGCCGCCCCGGCGCGGCCTTCACGTCCTGCCGTCCGTGATGGCCGAGACCCGCTTCCCGCTCGGCCTGTTCCGGGCCTGGACGGTGTGGCGGCCGGCCGCCAGCGTGCTCGCCTTCCCCGCGCCGGAGACGCCGCCGGCGCCGCTGCCCGCCAGCCGCGCGGCACCGGGCGACGCGGCACAGCACAAACGCAGCGACGGCGGCGAGTTCGACGGCGTGCGGGCCTGGCGGCGGGGCGACACGATGCGGCAGGTGGTGTGGAAAAAGGCCGCGCGCACCGGCGAGCTCGTCAGCCGCGACACCAGCGTGGCCGTGAACCGCGAGCTCTGGCTCGACTGGCACGCGGCCCGCCTGACGGCCGGTGCGCTCGAGGAGCGGCTGTCGCGCCTCACTGCGTGGGTGCTCGCGGCCGACCGCGCCGGCGTGGCCTATGGCGTGCGCCTGCCGGGGCGCGACGTCGTGCCGGCCGCGGGCGACGCGCACCGTCGTGCCTTGCTGGAGTTGCTGGCGCTGTGGCGTTGACCGCTGCCGGCGCCGCGCACGACACCACGGCGGTGCCGGGCCTGCGCCTGCCCCGCTGGCCCGGCTGGAGCCACCTGCCGCGCGAAGCGCGCGACACCCTGTTCCAGCTGGGCGTGATCGGCTGGACCGTGCTGCCGCACCTGCTGCACCTGCCGTTGTGGTGCGCGCTGCTGGTGCCGGCGATCCTGCTCTGGCGTGCGTGGCTGTCCATCAGCAACGCACCACTGCCGAGCCGCTGGGCCGTGGTGGCGGTGCTGCTGCTGGCCGCGGCGCTGACCTGGTGGAGCGAACGCACGTTGTTCGGCAAGGAGGCCGGCGTGACGATGCTGGTCGTGCTGATGTCGCTGAAGATGCTCGAACTGCGCGCGCGGCGCGACGCGCTGGTGGTCTTCTTTCTCGGCTTCTTCCTCGTCCTCACCCACTTCCTGTATTCGCAGTCGCTGCTGATCGCCTTGGCGACGCTGATCTCGGTCTGGGGTCTGCTCACCGCGCTGGTGCTGTCCCACATGCCGGTGGGCCGCCCGCCGCTCCTGCGCGCCGGCATGGTGGCCGCACGTGCCGCCGTCTTCGCCGTGCCGCTGATGGCGGTGCTGTTCCTATTGTTCCCGCGCATCTCGCCACTGTGGGGGCTGCCGCAGGACGCCGCCGGGCGCACGGGCCTGTCGGGCTCGCTGCGCATGGGCGGCGTGGCCGAATTGGCCAACGACGACTCGGTGGCGATGCGGGTGCGATTCTTCGGCCGCGCGCCGCCCCCCGAGGCGCTGTATTTCCGCGGGCCTGTATTGGCCGCCTTCGACGGCCGGGAGTGGACGCGCCTGGCGCCGTCGTTCACGCCCGCGCTGCGCCCACGCACCGATCTTCAGCTGCTGGGTGCGCCGCTGCGCTACGAGCTCACCATCGAACCCAGCCGGCTGAATCTGCTGCCGCTGCTCGAAGTGACGCCCGACCGGCCGGATTCGGCACCGCACATCGACGGCATGAATGCCACGTTCCGGCCGGACCTTCAATGGCAGGTCAACCAGCCCGTCACCGACCGCCTGCGCTTCGAGGCACAGGCGTGGCCTTTGTACCGCCACGGGCCGCGCACCGCCGTGATCGGCCTGCGCGACCTGGTCACGCTGCCGGCAGGCTACAACCCGCGCACGCTGGCGTGGGCCGCAGCCTTGCGGCGCGACCCGCGTTACGCCGAGGCCGACCCGCACACGCTGGCCAAGGCGCTGTACGACCATATCGGCAGCGCCGGCTTCATCTACACACTCGAACCCGGCGTCTACGGGCGCGACGCGGTGGACGAATTCTGGCTCGACCGAAAACTCGGCTTCTGCGAGCACTTCGCCTCCGCCTTCGTCGTCGTGATGCGGGCGCTGGACGTGCCGGCACGCATCGTCACCGGCTACCAGGGCACCGATGCCGAGCCCGTGGACGGCTACTGGGCGGTACGCCAGAGCCACGCCCACGCCTGGGCCGAATACTGGCAACCCGGCGAGGGCTGGGTGCGCGCCGACCCGACGGCCGCTGTCGCGCCCGACCGCATCCGGCGCAGCCGGCATCTGGTGCCGCAGCGTGGCATCGTCGAACAGGCGATCGGCAGCGTCAGCCCGCAGCTGATGGCCAGCCTGCGCGGGATGTGGGAGCAGTTCGACAACCGCTGGAACCAGTGGGTGCTGAACTACTCGCGCGGGCGCCAGTTCAACCTGCTGCAGCAGTTGGGCGTGGATACACCGAGCTGGACCGACTTGGCCTACATGCTGATCGGTCTGCTGTCGGCGGCCAGCCTCGCCGGCGCCGGCTGGGCACTGTGGGACCGCCATCGGCAGGACCCGTGGCAACGCCTTCAGCAGCGGGTGCAGCAGCGCCTGGCCATGCTCGGCGTGGAGGTGCAGACCCACGACGGGCCGCGCACGCGGGCCGCCCGTGTGCGCCAGCAACTGGGCGACACGGGTGCCGAGGTCGCCGAGGCCCTCGAGGCGCTGGAGCAGATGCGCTATGCGCCCGGCGGCAGCGCGCGTGTCGAACGTACGTGGTGGACGGGATTCCAGGCCGCGGCGAACCGGTTGCGTGCACGCGCCGCCGCCGTGCCCGACACGGGGCTCGCGACATGACCCGGCCGACCCGCCTGCGCAGCGTCGCGATGCTGGCCATGGCCGGCGCGTTGGCCTGGGCCACGCCACCGGCCGATGCGGCCAATCGCAAGCCCAAAGGGGCGCGCGCCGGCTCCGTCGCCAAGGTCGCATCGCCCAGCACGGGGCCGTCGTATGCCGGCCGCAAGGAGGTTGCGGACTTCGCGGCCGAGGTCGCGTCGCGCCGCGGCTGGGACGCGGCCTGGGTCGAACGATCGCTGGCGCAGGCGCGCCAGATACCGCTGGTGCGCCGCCTCGTCATGCCGGCGCCTGCGGGCACCGCCAAGAACTGGGGCGCCTACCGAGACCGGTTCATCGACAGGTCTCGGGTCGAGGCCGGCGTGCGCTTCTGGCGCACCAACGAGCACTGGCTCGACCTGGCCGAGCAACGTTACGGCGTTCCGCCGGAGATCGTCGTCGGCATCGTCGGCGTCGAGACGTTCTACGGCCGCATCATGGGTGACTTTCGCATCCTCGACGCGCTCTCCACGCTGGCCTTCGATTTCCCGGCCGGACGGCGCGACCGCACACCGTTCTTCCGTGCCGAACTCGAGGAACTGCTCGCCATGGCGCTGCGCGAGGGCACCGACCCGGCGTCGATCCGCGGCTCGTTCGCCGGCGCCATGGGCCTGCCGCAATTCATGCCCGGCAGCGTGAACCGCCACGCCGTGGATTTCGACGGCAATGGCCGGATCGACCTGCGCACGAGCGGCGCCGACGTGGTGGGCAGCGTGGCCAGTTATCTTGCCGCACACGGCTGGCAGCGCGGCATGCCCACGCATTACGACGTCGCCGTGCCCGTGGACAGCACCGACCGCGCCACCCTGCTCGCCCCGGACATCCTGCCGACCTTCAGCGCTGCGCAGTTTGCCGACCATGGCGCCGAGCTGGATCCCGCCGGAAAATCCCACGCGGGACCGCTTGCGCTGGTGGAACTGCAGAACGGCGACGCGGCGCCCAGCTACGTGGCGGGCACGCAGAACTTCTATGCCGTGACGCGCTACAACTGGTCGAGCTACTACGCGCTGGCGGTCATCGAACTCGGCGAGGCCGTCGCACGCGCGCGGCGCGCCCAGTAATCGCACGCGCACGCGCGTCGCCTGGCACACCGAGTCTTGCGGAGATCGCCATCGACGACCCCGCCCGCGGCAACCGGCCGCCCATGCAGAACACGCCGCGCGATGCCCGAGCCTCGATGGGCCGGGCGCACCGGTATTTTCGACGGGCGTTGCGCAAGACGTTGATGGCGCTCGTCGCCAGCGTGGGCCTGTATGCGGCGGCATTGGCGGCGGTATGGGGCGCCCAGGAACGCCTGATTTTCAGCCCGGTGGTCATCGAGGCGGCGCGCCGGCTGAGCGTCGAATCCGATGTGCAAGAGCGCATGGTCGACGTGCCGGGCGCACGTCTGTCGGTGCTGGAGTTGCGCCTGCCCGACCCCAAGGGCGTGGTCTTTTTCCTGCACGGCAACGGCGGCAATCTCGAGAGCTGGTTCGTCAACACGGCGCTCTACCGAGACGCGAACTTCGACCTCGTGATGCTGGACTACCGAGGCTATGGCAAGAGCACCGGCCGGATCGAGAACGAGGCGCAGCTGCATGCCGACGTGCGCGCCGTCTGGGACGGCGTGGCCGCGCGTTATGCCGGCCGCAAGGTGGTCTTCTACGGTCGCTCGCTCGGCACCGGGCTGGCCGCGGCGTTGGCGGCTGCCCTGCCCGCCGATGCCCAGCCCGCACTCACGATGCTGGTCTCGCCGTACACCAGCATGGTGGCGCTGGCGCGCGAGCACTACCCTTGGGTGCCGTCGGCGCTGCTGCGCTACCCGCTGCGCACCGACGAGGTCATCGCACGCGTCAAGTCACCGGTGCTGCTCGTCCACGGTGACGGCGACACGCTGATCCCGCTGTCGAACAGCCGGCTGCTCGAGCGCCTGTCGCCTTCAGCACGCCTGGTGGTGATCCCAGGCGCGAATCACAACGACTTGCAGGCCTTCGACAGCTATCGCCAGGCGGTCTTCGGCGCGCTGCGCGCGTTGTAAGGGCCACCCGACGCGGACAACGGCAGGTGGCGGCTCCGCGTGGGCCGGGCCACCGGCGCAGGCTCGCCGACAAGATGCGCCAGGCCAGTGGGCAGTCGCGGGGCTCAGTCCTGCACGCAGTCCACGTAGTACGTGCGCGGCCCCGTACCTTCGCCTTCCTGCTCGACGAGGCCGTGCACGTCGGTGTCGAAGCCGGGGAACGCGGCATTGAACGCACGCGTGAAGCGCAGGTAGTCGACGATCTTCTTGTTGAAGCGCTCGCCCGGAATCAGCAGCGGGATGCCCGGCGGGTACGGCGTCAGCAGCGCGGTCGTGATGCGGCCCTCGAGCTTGTCGATCGGCACCCGGTCGGTCTTGCGGTGCGCGATGTACGCAAAGGCGTCCGTCGGCTTCATCGCGGGCTGCAGGTCGGACAGGTACATCTCGGTGACGAGGCGCGCGATGTCGCCCTTGGCGTACATCTCGTGGATGCTCTGGCACAGGTCCTTCAGCCCGGTGCGCTCGTAGCGCGGATGCGCAGCGCAGAACTCGGGCAGCACGCGCCACATCGGCTGGTTCTTGTCGTAGTCGTCCTTGAACTGCTGCAGCGCCGTGAGCAGCGTATTCCAGCGGCCCTTGGTGATGCCGATCGTGAACATGATGAAGAACGAGTACAGACCCGTCTTCTCGACCACGATGCCGTGCTCGGCGAGGTACTTGGTGACGATCGCGGCCGGGATTCCGGTCTTGGCGAACTTGCCGCTCACGTCCAGCCCCGGCGTGATGATCGTGCACTTGATCGGGTCGAGCAGATTGAAGCCGTCGGCCAGGTCGCCGAAGCCGTGCCACTTGTCGCCCGATTTCAGGCGCCAGTCGGCTGCTTCGCCAATGCCCTCGGCCGGAAGCTTGTCAGGGCCCCAGACCTTGAACCACCAGTCGCGCCCGTACTCCTTGGCCACCTTGCGCATGGCGCGGCGGAAGTCGAGCGACTCGGCAATGCTCTCTTCCACCAGCGCGGTGCCGCCGGGCGGCTCCATCATCGCCGCGGCCACGTCGCAGCTGGCGATGATGGCGTACTGCGGGCTCGTGGACGTGTGCATCAGGTACGCCTCGTTGAAGAGGCTGCGGTCGAGCTTGCGCTCGCGCGCGTCCTGCACCAGCACCTGGCTCGCCTGGCTGATGCCGGCCAGCAGCTTGTGCGTGCTCTGGGTCGCGAAGACAAGCTGGTCCTTCGGCCGCTGGCGCTTCTTGCCCATGGCGTGGAAGCTGCCATAGAACGGGTGAAACGCCGCGTGCGGCAGCCAGGCCTCGTCGAAGTGCAGCGTGTCCACGTAGCCGTCGAGCGCGTGCTTGATCGTCTCGGTGTTGTAGAGCACGCCGTCGTAGGTGCTCTGGGTGAGCGTGAGGATGCGCGGCTTGGTCTTCTTCGGGTCGATGCCCTTGAGCAGCGGGTTCGCCGCGATCGTCTTGCGGATCGCCTCGGGCGAGAACGCCGCTTGCGGGATCGGGCCGATGATGCCGAAGTGGTTGCGCGTGGGCGGCAGGAAGACCGGCACCGCACCGGTCATGATGATCGCGTGCAGGATGCTCTTGTGGCAGTTGCGGTCGACCACCACCACGTCGCCCGGAGCCACCGTGTGGTGCCAGACGATCTTGTTGCTCGTGCTCGTGCCGTTGGTGACGAAGTAGCAGTGGTCGGCATTGAAGATGCGCGCAGCGTTCTTCTCGCTGTCGGCCACCGGGCCGGTGTGGTCGAGCAGCTGGCCGAGCTCGTCGACGGAATTGCACACGTCGGCGCGCAGCATGTTCTCGCCGAAGAACTGGTGGAACATCTGGCCCACGGGGCTCTTGAGGAACGCGACGCCCCCGCTGTGCCCCGGGCAATGCCACGAGTACGAACCGTCCTGCGCGTAATCGACCAGCGCCTTGAAGAAGGGCGGCGCCAGGCCGTCGAGGTAGCTTTTGGCCTCGCGGATGATGTGGCGCGCCACGAATTCCGGCGTGTCCTCGAACATGTGGATGAAGCCGTGCAGCTCGCGCAGCACGTCGTTCGGCAGGTGCTGCGACGTGCGTGTCTCGCCATACAGGTAGATCGGGATGTCGGCGTTCTTGCGCCGGATCTCCTCGATGAACTTGCGCAGGTTCAGCACCGCGGGGTCGATCTCCGGGCCGCCCTTGAACTCTTCGTCGTCGATGCTCAGGATGAAGGCGCTGGCGCGGCTCTGCTGCTGCGCAAACTGGCTGAGGTCGCCATAACTCGTGACGCCGAGCACCTCGAAGCCCTCTTTTTCGATCGCCTGGGCCAGTGCACGAATGCCCAGGCCGGAAGAATTGTCGGAGCGGTAGTCCTCGTCGATGATGACGATCGGGAAGCGGAATCGAAGCATCTGATTTTCCCTGGCGCACGTCGCGCCCGGCAGTGGAGTCGCGGGAAGTGTAGGCGCGTTGCGCGTCGATACACTGCCACGGTGTTCAACGGCAATCGGAAGGGTTCGCATGGACTTCGGCACGGCAACGCTCTGGTGGGTTCTGGGCGGCGTGCTCGTGGCAGCCGAGATGCTCACGGGCACCTTCTATCTCCTGATGGTCGCGCTGGGTGCTGCGGCCGCCGCGCTGGCGGCACACGGCGGGCTCGCGTTGAGCGGCCAGCTCGTGGCCGCAGCCGTGGTCGGTGGCGGCGCGACCGCGCTTTGGCATTACCGCCGGGCCCGCGCGCCGCGCTCGGCGCCGGCCGCATCCAACCGCGACGTCAATCTGGACATCGGCCAGACCGTGCGCGTCGACGCCTGGGCCGAAGGCGGCAAGTCGCGTGTGCAGTACCGCGGTGCGGCATGGTCGGCCCAATTCATTGGCGCCGGACAGCCCGCACCCGGCGAGCACGTGATCGTGGCCGTCAACGGCAGTGTTCTCGACGTGGCGCCGGCCGGTTCGCGTTGACCCCCTCACCGAAGGAAACCCCATGGAAATCGCCCTCATCCTCGTCGTCATCGCAGTCGTGTTCATTGCGCGCACCTTCAAGATCGTGCCGCAGCAGAACGCCTGGGTCGTCGAGAAACTCGGCAAGTTCGATCGCACGCTGACGCCGGGCCTGAAGTTCGTGATCCCGTTCGTCGAGCGCGTGGCTTACAAACATTCGTTGAAGGAAGTGCCGCTCGACGTGCCGAGCCAGGTGTGCATCACACGCGACAACACACAGCTGCAGGTCGACGGCATCCTGTATTTCCAGGTCACCGACCCGATGCGCGCCAGCTACGGCTCGAGCAACTACATCGTCGCGATCACGCAGCTCGCTCAGACCACGCTTCGCAGCGTGATCGGCAAGATGGAGCTCGACAAGACCTTCGAGGAGCGCGCGATCATCAATTCGTCGGTGGTCGAGGCGCTCGACGAGGCGGCGATGAACTGGGGCGTCAAGGTGCTGCGCTACGAGATCAAGGACCTGACGCCGCCGGCGGCCATCCTGCACAGCATGCAGGCGCAGATCACTGCCGAGCGCGAGAAGCGCGCACTGATCGCCGCGTCCGAGGGCCGGCGCCAGGAGCAGATCAATATCGCCACCGGCGAGCGCGAGGCCTACATCGCGCGTTCCGAGGGCGAGAAGCAGGCCGAGATCAACACCGCGCAGGGCCAGGCCGCGGCCATCGTGGCCGTGGCCGAAGCCACGGCGAGCGCCATCCGCCAGGTGGCGGCGGCGATCCAGTCACCGGGCGGCGAACAGGCCGTGCAGTTGAAGGTGGCCGAGAAGGCGGTCGAGGCCTACGCACAACTTGCCCAGAAGAACAACACGATGATCGTGCCCGGCAACATGTCGGAGGTGTCGTCGCTCATCGCCACGTCGATGGCGCTGATCAAGGGCACCGGCTCGGCCACGGGGACGCGGTGAGTTCGAAGAACGTGCTCGGCACGGACCTCGTGCCCTGCTCCTACGACCCGCTCACCGGCTGGCGCCGCGACGGCTGCTGCGATACCGATGCGCAGGACACCGGCAGCCACCTCGTCTGCGTGCGCGTGACGGTGGCGTTCCTGAACTTCCAGATGGAGCGCGGCAACGACCTCATCACGCCGCGCCCGGACTACCGCTTTCCCGGCCTGAAGCCGGGCGACCGCTGGTGCGTATGTGCATTGCGCTGGCGCGAGGCGCTGGAGAACGGCTTCGCCCCGCCCGTCGTGCTGGAGAGCACGCACGCACGCGCCACTGAATTCGTCCCGCTCGAACGCCTGCAGGCGCACGCCTGGCGGGTGGTCGGCTGAGGACCAAGCCGACACACAGGCGCGACGAGATGGGTCGCGCGTGGGCTTGCGGGATCCCGGCAGAGGCAGCCGCAGGCAAAGGCCGCCGGTCTTGACTGAAGTGCCGTCGATGGCGCAGGCGCGGAGTCGGGCCAGCCCGATCCTGCGCCCCGAGTGACATCGGCTACTGGGCTAAACTCCGCCCCGCTTCAAGGCCATCTTGTACGGAGGGATGGATGAGTGGTTTAAGTCGCACGCCTGGAAAGCGTGTGGGGGTTAATAGCCCCCCGCGGGTTCGAATCCCGCTCCCTCCGCCAGTGACCGATTGATCAGGCCCCGGAAGGGGCCTTTTTCATGGGCTGGCCTGGACTGCGATCCGTCCGCCACGCCGTTCGGCGAGTCTGCCGACACGGAGGGGCGCACCCAACAGTGCTCTGCAGTTCATCGCCGCCGAGCGTCAGTGCAGTTCGGATTGCGCGCGAGTTCCGGCAATGTGCTGCGCGTGGCGCGCAAAACGTCGGTGGTGCAACGAATCGGTCTTGACGGTGCACGGCTGGCGTCGCAAGCCTCTCGTTGCATCGGTCCAATACTTGCTTGACACTCGGGCGCGTGCGGCGGCTGCCGCGATCACCGCTCAACCGCCGGACGCACGCACGAAACACCACCAGAGGACAACCGTGGCAAAGATCCCTCCCGGCGTCGGCCCGCGATATCCGCAGTGCGTCGTGCTCTTCGGTGCGACCGGCGACCTGGCGCGTCGCAAGTTGCTGCCCGGCCTGTACCACCTGTCCAGCGCCGGCTTCATCCCCAAGTGCCGGATCATCGGCGTGTCGCTCGACGAGATCGATGCAGACGGCTTCCGCCAGGCCGCGCGCGGCGCACTCGACGAGTTCTTCAACCGCAAGGTGACCGATGCCGATTGGGACGCCTTTGCACAAAGCCTCGACTACGTGCCGCTGGCGGCCGGCGCGCCTGCGCTGCGCGCCGCGGTGCTCGAGGCCGAGAAATCGTTCGGCGGCGAGAGCCGGCGCCTGCACTACCTGAGCGTGCCGCCGAGTGCCGCGCTGTCGGCGGTGCGCCTGCTGGGCGAGGCGCAACTCGTCGAGCGCTCGCGCATCGTGATGGAGAAACCCTTCGGCACCGACCTCGCGAGTGCCGTGTCCCTGAATGCCCGCCTGCACGAAGTCTTCGACGAAGACCAGATCTTCCGCATCGACCACTTCCTGGGCAAGGAGCCCGCGCAGAACATCCTCGCCTTCCGTTTTGCCAACGGCCTGTTCGAGCCGATCTGGAACCGCAATTTCATCGACCACGTGCAGATCGACGTGCCCGAGACGCTGGCGCTCGGCAAGCGCTCGGGCTTCTACGAGCAGACCGGCGCGTACCGCGACATGGTCGTCACGCACCTGTTCCAGATCCTCGCGTTCATGGCGATGGAGCCCCCCACGGCGCTGGAGCCGGCGCCGATCAGCGAGGAAAAGAACAAGGTCTTCCGAAGCATGCTGCCCATCCAGCCGGCCGACGTCGTGCGCGGCCAGTACGTGGGCTACCGCGACGAGGACGGTGTCGACTCGGAATCCGAGACCGAGACCTTCATCGCGCTCAAGTGCTACATCGACAACTGGCGCTGGGCCGGCGTGCCGTTTTTCCTGCGCACCGGCAAACGCCTGGCCGAGGGCCAGCGCATCATCTCGATCGCCTTCCGCGAGCCGCCCAAGAGCATGTTCCCACCCGGCTCCGGCGTCGGCGCGCAGGGCCCGGACCACCTGACCTTCGACCTCGCGGACGCGTCGAAGATGTCGCTCTCCTTCTATGGCAAGCGCCCGGGCCCGGGCATGCGGCTGGACAAGCTGAGCCTGCAGTTCGCGATGCACGACACCGGCCTGCTCGGCGAGGTGCTCGAAGCCTACGAACGCCTGATCCTCGACGCCATGCGCGGCGACCACACGCTGTTCAACACGGCCGAAGGCATCGAGCGCCTGTGGCAGGTGTCGTCGCACCTGCTGGAGGAGCCGCCGCCGGTGCGCCTGTATCCACCGGGCTCGTGGGGCCCGAAGTCGATCCACCAGCTGATCGCGCCCCACGCGTGGCGCCTGCCGTTCGAGCGCGCCTGGCGCAATCCCGACGGGACGGGCAGCTGAACGCTGTCTTGAGACAGCGCGCGGCCGCGCAGGATTTATCTTGACGCAGTTGTCCGCCCGGGGTCGGCGCGGTGGGTCAGTCCCATCACGCCGCAGCGGCCGCAGGCGCCTCGGCGCTGAACCCGGTCCCGCGCCCGTGGCACGACACCGCATGCGCCCTTACAGCGCGTGCGGGCCTGTCAAGGCAGCTTCACGCCGAGTTCGACGTCACCGGCAGGGGTCTCGAGCATGTAGACGCCGGCGCCGGCCATGAAGCCGACCTCGCCCCAGGCGGTCGTCGCCATTCCGGTCCACGGATCGTTGGCGGCGAAGGTCGTGCCGAGGCTCACGGGCTGCCCGTCGATCTCCGTGATATTGATGTCGCTGCCGCTCGCCGTGAAGGTAAGCCAATGCCCCGAGGCCGTGGCGGCGATCCAGGTCCCGTCGGTCATGGCCGGTGTCATCGCCACTTGCTGGCCCCCGACCAGCATGCCGACGCCGAAGCCGCCGACGCGCCGATCCTTCAGGTCGATGACGAGCACGTTCTGCCCTGCGGAGGCCAGGGCGATTGCGGTGCCGATGTCGGTACCGTCGTCGCTCTTCACCTGCCACCGGCCACCGCCGCGCGACTCGAGGGTGCCGGTGGCGGCCGTGCCAGTGCATGGGCCGGCGGCGAGGTTGCCGTCGCGGCACGAGGTCCACGCGCCGGCGGCATCGATGTGAAACGTTCCGCGCACCACCGGGCACAGCGTCGCGGCGCAGGCGCGCTGCACGTAGTTGTAGTCGGCCGCGAGCGCCGCGGTCGTCGTCACCGGGTCCTTGAGTCCGAGGATCGGCACCGTGACGATTTCCGTGCCGAAGCGCTCGCGCACGGCGCCGAGCAGCAGCCCGTTGGGCAGCGCGATCACACGCGCCTCGGGCGCACCGGACGGCGTATACGACCCATCGGCATTGCGTGTCAGCGTGCCGCTGCTGGTGGTGCCGTCGAGTCCGAACTGGCTCTCCGTGATCGTGTAGCTGTAGGTGAGGTTCGCCGCGTCGAGCGTGAAGTCGATCAGCTCGCCGGCCATCGCGACCGAGCGGTAACTCGTCGCGTCGCCGCCGCCGCCGCAAGAAATGAGGAGCGCGACGGCAAGCCCTGCGGGCAGGAGCCGGAGTCGCCGGATGACCCGGAGCAGCCAGGCGCGCGGCCAAGTGTTCATGGGAGTGTCTTTCAACCGAAAATAACTCTCGTAGTCGATGGAGGTTAGCAGCCGCTACGCCGCACGAAGGCAGCAAATAAGGGCGGATGGTGGTCCATCTTGGTGTCTCACCTCCGTGGCGCCGAGCAGCGCGAGACAGTTCGGACACCTGCGCGGTTTGGGCACGCGAGCAGGCGCATCGGCCGGGGTATCCGGGTCCCCGGCCGAGTCCGCATCGTTTGCAGATCACTGCGCGGAAGATGGCCGTACCTGTCGACCGACGCCCCACACTTGAAGACGCGCGAGGCCGCGCGCATCGTCAGCCTGGCGGAGGCCGTGGCGGTGGGTGTGAACACCGACAGTCAGCACGAGGTGTTGGGCGTGCAGGTCGTCGCCAGCAAGGCCAAGCCGTTCTGGACCGAGTTCCTGCGCCTGAACCGGCGCTACATGCCGCTTGAGGGCCGGCAGACCGTCAGCGATGCTTTTCCCACCAGGCTGTCAGCCATGGTTCGCTGAGTGCCGCGCATCTCGGCTCACTCCGGGCTGTGGATTTGCGCCAATCGATGGGACGCGACCAAGTGAGTCGGTCGGGAAGCGTGCCACACAAGGTTGCACGGGACGTCGAGGTGGCTCGGGACGGTTGAGCGCCGCGAGACTCCCGTACCGGGCGAAAGGCCCATCCCACGTTGGCTGCGCGGCTTTCCATACTGAATTTTCAGAGATTACTGAAACTTCGATAGATTCCTGCCATGCACTCACTCTCGCCATTGGTCCGAAGCTTCGTCGCGCACTTCGGCGAGATGGGCAGTCGCTGGGGCATCAACCGCACGGTCGGCCAGATCTATGCGCTCATCTTCGTATCGCCCGCGCCGCTGAATGCCGACGACATCGCCGACAAGCTCGAGTTCTCGCGTTCCAACGTCAGCATGGGGCTGAAGGAACTGCAGGCCTGGCGGCTCGTCAACCTGCGCCATTTCGCCGGCGACCGGCGCGAATATTTCGATGCGCCGAGCGACGCCTGGGAGATCTTCCGCACGCTCGCCGAGGAGCGCCGCCGGCGCGAAATCGAGCCCACGTTGTCGATGCTGCGCAATGCGCTTCTCGAAGAACCCACCACCGATGCCGACCGTCTGGCTCTCGAGCGCATGCGCGGCATGCATGACCTGATCGAGCTCACCACCACCTGGTTCGACGACGTGCAGCGCATGGACCGGCAGACGCTGTCGCGCCTGATGAAGATGGGCGCCAAGGTGCAGAAGGTGCTCGAGTTCGCCGGACGCGGCAACGCCGGCCCCACCCGTTGAAGGACCGCCATTCATCATGGACGCCCTCATCCTGGCGCGCATCCAGTTCGCCGCCAACATCACCTTCCACATCCTCTTCCCCACGATCAGCATCGCGCTGGGCTGGCTGCTGGTGTTTTTCAGGGTGCGCTGGCTGCGCACCCGCCGCGGGCCCGACCCCGCCGTCGCGCAAGGCTGGCTCGATGCCTACCGGTTCTGGACCAAGGTCTTTGCGCTGACGTTCGCGCTCGGCGTCGTGAGCGGCATCACGATGAGCTTCCAGTTCGGCACCAACTGGCCCGGCTTCATGCAGAAGGTCGGCAACATCGCCGGGCCGCTGCTGGGCTACGAGGTGCTGACGGCGTTTTTTCTCGAAGCCGGATTCCTGGGCGTGATGCTGTTCGGGCACGGCCGGGTGAGCGAGCGGGTGCACCTGACGGCGACGCTGCTGGTCGCCTTCGGCACCGCGCTCAGCGCCTTCTGGATCCTGGCGCTGAACTCGTGGATGCAGACGCCCGCCGGTTACGAAATCGTCGACGGCGTGTATCACGTGACGAGCTGGGTCGACGTGATCTTCAACCCCTCGTTCCCGTACCGGCTCGTGCACATGCTGCTGGCGTCGGCACTGACCGGCGCGTTCCTGCTCACCGGGCTGAGCGCCTGGCAGGTGATGCGCGGCGCGGCCCAGCGCTCCGCGCCGAGGGTGCTTCGCGTGGGCCTCACGCTTGCCGCCATCGTGATCCCGCTGCAGATCCTGGCCGGCGACGCTCACGGACTGAACACGCTGGAACACCAGCCGGCCAAGATCGCCGCCATGGAAGGTGTGTGGAACACCGAGCGCGGGGCGCCGCTGCTGCTCTTCGCGATCCCCGACGCCGCGCAGCGCACCAACCACTACGAGGTCAAGGTGCCGCGTCTCGCAAGCCTGATCCTCACGCACGACCCCAATGGCGAGATCAAGGGGCTCAACGACTTCGTCGGTGCCCATCCGCCGCCGCTGCCGCTGTTCTTTGCCTTCCGCATCATGGTCGGTGTCGGTGTGCTGATGCTCGTCGTGAGCTGGTTCGGCTGGTGGCGGTACCGGCGCGCCCGCTGGGACGCCACGGCCCTGCCGCGGCCGTTGCTCTGGCTCTTCGCCGGCATGACGTTCTCGGGGTGGGTCGCCACCGTCGCGGGCTGGTACGTCACCGAGATCGGACGCCAGCCCTTCATCGTCTACGGGCTGGTGCGCACAGCCGACGTGGCATCCACCGTGCCGTCGTCGCTGATCGGCATGACGCTGGCGATGTACATCGCGCTGTACCTCGCGCTGATTGCTGCCTACGTCACCGTGCTCAAGTACATGGCCGAGAAGCCTGAAGAAGTGCTGGCGCCGGATGCGATGGAGCAGACCTTGGCCAGCAGCTCGGGGCGCGCCGTCGGACGCGCCCCACTGGCCGCCGATGGAGCCGCATCGTGACAGTGATGACCTTCGACACGATGCTGCCCGTGATCTTCATGGCGTTGATGGGCGTATCGATGCTGGTGTACGTGATCAGCGATGGCTACGACCTCGGTGTCGGCATGCTGATGCACCGCGCCACACCGGCGCAGAGGGACGTGATGATCGCGTCGATCGGCCCCTTCTGGGACGCCAACGAGACCTGGCTCGTGCTCGGCATCGGCATCCTGCTGATCGCCTTCCCCAAGGCGCATGGTCTCGTGCTCGGCGAGCTCTACCTGCCGGTCACGCTGATGCTCATCGGCCTGACGTTGCGCGGCGTGGCGTTCGACTTCCGCGTGAAGGCCAAGGACACACACAAGCAGACCTGGGACCGGCTCTTCTTTGCCGGCTCGATGCTCGCATCCGTCTCGCAGGGGTGGATGCTGGGGCGTTATGTCAGCGGCTTCGGCGAGGGCTGGAACTACCCGGTCTTCGCGGCCGCCATCGCGCTGGCGCTGCCGATGGCCTACGTGCTGCTGGGCGCGGCCTGGCTGGTCATGAAGACCGAGGGCGAACTGCAGGAGCGTGCCGTCGGATGGGCGCTCACGGCATGGGGGCCCATGGTGCTCGGCATGCTGCTGATCTCGATGGCCACGCCCTGGATCAGTGCCACCGTGCGCGAGCGCTGGTTTGCATTGCCGGAGGCCATTGCACTGGTCGCCATTCCGCTGGCCACCGGCATCGCGCTTTGGACGGTGCGTGTGCTGCTCCAGTCACGCATCGGGCGCGGGCCGCTGTGCTGGCTGCCATTCGTAATGCTGATCGGCGTCTTCGTGCTGGGTTTCCTCGGTCTCGCATACAGCCTGTATCCGTATGTCGTGATCGACCGCCTCACGGTCTGGCAGGCGGCCAGCAGCCCCGAGGCGCTGAAGGTGATCCTCTTCGGCGTGTGCATCTCGGTGCCGGCGATCGCGGGTTATACGGTTTTTTCGTACCGCGTCTTCCGTGGCAAGACGGGTGCGCTGACGTACGCCTGAGACCGTGTCCCGGCAGCCCCCCGGCGATCGATCCGCCGAGGTTTGATCTGGATGAACAAACGGACGATTTGAGTGGCCGCATGGCGCCACCAGGCACTGGCGTCGAACCGCGTTTAAGCGCAGATTAAGGGCTGGACTTGCATACTTTTCCCGCCGGCAGATCATCTGCGGAGGACGGTATGAATCACTTGCTGGCCCCATCGCCCAAGCAACCCGACAAGGCAGGCGATGCCTTTCGCCGCAAACGCCTGCAACTCGCCGCGTCGAGCGATGACGTCCTGCGCGCAAGGCGAGTCGCAACGCCGTCCGTCTCGTGCGTCGTGCCGTGTCGCAACGAGGGCGAAAACCTTGTCGAGTTGCTGCCGCTGCTGATAGAGACGTTGAGCGCCTGCGCAGCGGACTGGGAGATCGTGCTCGTCGATGACGGCAGTACCGACCGCTCGGTGCTGACGATGGCGCGCTGGGCGCGTCACCGCGGGGTGCGCGTGCTGCAACTGTCGCGCAACTTCGGCAAAGAGGCCGCTCTGACGGCCGGTCTCACGGCCGCGGGCGGCGATGTCGTCGTCATGATGGACGCCGACCTGCAGCACTCGCCGGCACTGATCCCCACGTTCCTGCAGCACTGGCGCGCCGGGGCCGACGTGGCGTACGCGGTGCGCGAGGACCGACGCGACGAGAGCGCCTTCAAGCGCGTCGGTGCACGCTGGTTCTACCGCCTGCTCAACGGTGGCGAACGCTTCGAGGTGCCCGCCGGTGCAGGGGATTTCAGGCTGATGGACCGCGCCGTGGTCGACGCCCTGCTGGCACTGCCCGAGCGAAACCGATTCATGAAGGGTCTGTATGCCTGGGTCGGCTTCGAGGCGGTGGCGGTGCCTTACGTCCCCGCCGAGCGAGCACACGGTCGCAGCCATTTCAGCCCCCTGCGGCTGATCTCGCTGTCGATCGACGGGCTCACCGCCTTCACCACCTGGCCGCTTCGGGCCGTCAGCATCGTCGGCTTCACGCTGGCGTTGATGGCGTTCGGCTACGGCGGCTACCTGACGTGGGCCTACCTCGTCTACGGCCACGACGTGAGCGGCTGGACCACCATCGTCGTGAGCCTGATGCTCTTTGCCGGCATCCAGCTCATCTCGCTCGGCGTCGTGGGCGAATACGTCGGCCGCATCTTCGAAGAGGTGAAGGCCCGCCCGCTTTTCGTGATCAAGCGCGAACTGGGCCAGGGACTTGGAGAGCGCCAGACATGATGGCGCCGCGCGCGCCCTCCGCGCGCGATTTCCCCCTGCTGGCCTTGGCCGTGCTGGCTTGGCTGGCCTTCTCCGCGTGGGCCCGCCCGTTGATGCTGCCCGACGAGGGCCGCTATGTCGGTGTCGCATGGGAAATGCTGCGGTCGGGCGACTGGCTGACCCCCACGTTGAACGGCCTGCCGTACTTTCACAAGCCGCCGCTTTTCTACTGGATCACCGCCGGCTCGTTGTCGCTGTTCGGCCTGCACGAATGGGCGGCCCGGGCCGCGCCGATTCTCGGCGCCTGGATGGGCGCCTGTGCCACGTACCTGTTCGTGCGGCGCTGGTGGAGCGAGCGCGCCGCGCGCCTGGCACTGGTCGCGCTCGCCCTGCAGCCGTTGTTCTTCGTCGGTGGCCAGTTCGCCAACCTCGACATGCTCGTCGCCGGGTGCATCACGGCCACCATCACGCTGGCAGCCGACGCGGCGCTGCGCATCGAGCACGGACAACCCTACCGCCGTGTCCTGGCCGCCGCCTTTGCGATGGCCGCCCTCGGCGTGCTTGCCAAGGGCCTGATCGGTGGCGTGATTCCCGTCCTGGTGATCGGCGCCTGGCTCGTGCTGCGGCGCCGCTGGCGCGTGCTCGGCCGGCTGTTCTGGTGGCCCGGCCTGCTGGTTTTCCTGCTCATCGCGGCGCCCTGGTTCGTGGCGATGCAGATGCGCTTCGCGGACTTTCTGGACTACTTCTTCGTCGTGCAGCATTTCAAGCGGTTTGCCGAAGGTGGCTTCAACAACATGCAGCCGTTCTGGTTCTATCCCGTGGTGCTGCTGGGGGTGAGCCTGCCATGGCTGCCGTGGCTGTACGCCACATTGCGGCGGGGGACGCGGCGCGAATCCGGGCCGGCACCCGTGCGTCTGCTGATGGTTCTCTGGGTGACGCTGGTGGTGCTCTTCTTCTCGCTACCGCAATCCAAGTTGCTCGGCTACGTCTTGCCCGCGGTGCCGCCGCTGGCCGTGCTGATGGCGGAGGGCCTTCTTTCACTCGGCGAGCCGACACGACGCCGCCACCGGTGGTGGGTTGCCAGCGGCGCCGTCAGCGCAGCGGCGGGCCTGGCGCTCGTGGTGGGATTGGCGCTGACCCCGCCCAACTCGCATCGCGAGCTTGCCGCTGCGCTCGCCAGGGAACACGCACCACACGAGCCCGTCGTCATGCTCGGCAACTACTACTTCGACGTCCCGTTCTATGCGCGGCTGGCCGAACCTGCCGTGGTGGTCGAGGCGTGGCATTCGCCCGAGATCGCCCTGCGCGACAACTGGCGCAAGGAACTCGCCGACGCCGGGCACTTTGCACCGGGCCGCGCGAGCGCGGTGCTGGTCGACGACGCCGCGTTGCCGGCGCGGCTGTGCGTGTCGCCGGTGTCTTGGGTCATCGGGCCATCGCAGGCGGCCGGCAGCCGGCCGTACCTGGCCGACGCACACGCGGTCTTCACCCGGCAGGGCACGACGCTGTGGCGCGTGGACCGGGCGCAGCCGGCCACGGCTAGGCAGCTGGGCTGCGCAGAAAAGCCCAGTGACGACTTAGCAGGTAGGTGACCACCGCCACGGCGACGAGCACCGTCGCCAGCAGGATGTCGTAACGTTGGGCGGTCCAGCGCAACAGCAGCGCGTACGAGGCTTCGTTGACACAGAACCCACCGGCCGATACCACGAAGAAGCGCCCCGCTGCCGCGCGCCACGGTGCGCCATGCCCGCCAAACGTCAGCCAGTGATGGCCGGCAAAGCTGACCGTGAACGCCACCAGCCACCCGGCGACATTGGCGGCCAACGGGTGCCAGGCGGGCAGGCCAGCGCGCCCGACGAGGGCGACGACCACGCCCCAGTGCACGGCAGCCGCCACGCAGCCGACCGCGATGAACAGGGCGACACGACGGCGCGGGGAATGACGGGTCATGGAGCGGACCAGCATACCGGCCCACGAAACCTTTGCATCTGTGTCGACGACTTCGCCCTGCATGCCGGCATCGACGACGCCGCCATCCAGCTCGCTGCCATGGGCCGCGTGCATGCGATCGGCTGCCTCGTCGGCGCCAAGGCCTGGACCACGCGCCCACTCGCCGACCTGCACGGTCTTGCCGGCATCGATATCGGACTGCACCTGGACCTGACCGAGACCCCACTGCGGGCCGGCTCGCGACGAACCCTGCGGACGGTGATCGCGATGTCGCTGCTGCACGTGCTGGATGCGGGTCAGGTACGCGCCGAGATCCGCGCGCAGCTGGATGCGTTCGAAGATGCACTGGGCCGGCCACCCGACTTCATCGACGGCCATCAGCACGTGCACCAGTTGCCCGTGGTCAGGGCCCAACTGCTCGACGAACTGGCTACACGCGTGGGCCCGGCGCGCCCCGGCTGGCGGCCGTGGCTGCGCAACACACGCGCGGCCCGCGGACAAGGTGGCCCGGGCGGCTTGAAACCGTTGATCATTCAGATGCTCGGCGCGCGCGCGCTTGCGACGTTGGCGCGGCGCAGGGGCTTTGCGCAGAACCATGCACTGCTCGGTGTCTACGACTTCCGAGGTGGCGAGCCGCGCTACCGCAGCCTGCTCGCGCGTTGGCTGTCCTGCGCCGCGAGCGGCGACCTGTTGATGTGCCACCCGGCCACGGGCGACGATGCCGGCGATCCGCTCATCGCCGCGCGCCGCGCCGAGTTCGAGGTGCTGCGCAGTGCCGACTTCATGGCGTGGGCCGACGACGCCGGCGTCACGTTGGGCGCAATGAGCCGTATCCTCGCGCACCAGAACGGCGTCGCGTGAAGTGTCCTCGGGTCTCGGGCCGCCAGCCGCAAGGCCATGCTGGAATGTGCGGCACGTCTCTTGCTCGTTCAACGGACCGTGTCGCAACCCAACGACCGCGGGCGCTTGCCAGCCTGATCACGAAACATGGACCACCCCACTGCCCTCTCGCCTGCCGCCGTGGTGGACGAATACCTCCGGCTCCTGATGATCCCGGACCCGGACGCCGCGCGACGCTGGATCGCACCGGGCCTGCAGATCCGCTTCACCGGCGGCCGCACGATGGACGATCCGTCCGAATGTGCAGCCTTCAACGCCACACGCTACCGATGGGTGAAGAAGCGCGTCGAAAGCACCGAGACCGTGGCCGGCGGCACGGCCGGCCTGACGGTGGTCTACAGCCTGGGCACGTTGTACGGCGAGTGGCCGGATGGCACGGCGTTCGAGGGAAACCGCTATGTCGACCGCTACGTGGTGAGCCACGGCCGCATCCTGCAGATGGATGTGTGGAACGACAGCGCCGAATGGTTGCTGGTGCGTGCGGGGCTGGCCGCGTCGTGAGTTCGCCCAGCACCGCAGCCGCCCGCCTGCTGCCCACGCACGGCCGGTTCGATTACCGCCCGATCACGCGACGGCCGGCGTATCGCTGGCCCGGCGGCGCCGGGCTGGCGGTGTACATCGGTTTCAACGTCGAGCACTTTGCCTTCGGCGAGGGCATGGGTGCGACGCTCGGACCGGCCAGCCCGCAGCCCGACGTGCTGAACTACAGCTGGCGCGAATACGGCAACCGCGTCGGCGCCTGGCGCTGCCTCGACCTGTTCGACGAGTTGACGCTGCCGACCGGCGCGCTCATCAATACGGCCCTTTACGACCATTGCCCGGAGCTCGTGGCGGCCTTGGTGGCGCGCGGCGACGAACTCATCGGCCACGGCCACAGCAACGCCGAGCGCCAGTCGGCGATGCCCGAGGAGGCCGAGCGCGGGTTGCTCGCAAGCTGCCGCCAGCGCATGGCCGAGACGAGCGGACGCGCCCCGACCGGCTGGCTGTCGCCCTGGATCTCGGAAAGCGCGGTGACCCCCGACCTGCTGGCCGAGACCGGTTACGGCTACACCCTCAACTGGTGCCACGACGACCAGCCCACGCGCCTGCGCACCCGCAGCGGCCAGGCCTTGTGGTCCGTGCCGTACCCGCAGGAGCTGAACGACATCCCGATGATCGTCGCGCGCCAGATGGACGCACGCGATTTCGCGCGCATGATCGTCGACCAGTTCGACGAGATGCGGGTGCAGTCCGAGCGCCAGCCACTCGTGATGGGCATCGCGCTGCATCCCTACCTGATGGGCCAGCCGTACCGGCTGAACCACCTGCGCCGGGCGCTGAAGCCGCTCGCCGCGGCGCGCGACGCGGGCCAGGTGTGGTTCACCACGCCGGGCGCGATCCACCGCCACTGCGACGCCCTCGCGCAGCAGGATCCCGAAGGTTGGGCATGACCGGCGAAGAAGCGTTTCCGATCGACGATGCAGTGGGCGCCTGGGTGCCGCACGGCCGCTTCGTGGTCGAGGGCCGCGCCGGCGGGCCGCTGGCCGGCCTGCGCTTTGCGGCGAAGGATGTGTTCGACGTCGCCGGCCGCCCCACCGGCGCCGGCAATCCGACGTGGCTCGCGACGCACCCGACGCCGGTGAAGCACAGCGCCCTGGTCGCACAACTGCTCGATGCGGGCGCCACGCTGATGGGCAAGGTCGTCACGGACGAACTCGCGTACAGCCTGCATGGCGACAACCTTCACTACGGCGCGCCGATCAACGCGCGCGCACCCGAGCGGGTGACGGGCGGGTCGTCCAGCGGCTCGGCGGCCGCCGTGGCGGCCGGGCTCGTGGACTTTGCGCTCGGCACCGACACCGGCGGGTCCACCCGCGTGCCGGCCAGTTACTGTGGCCTGTGGGGGCTGCGCACGACCCACGGGCTGGTGCCGCGCGAGGGGTTGGTGCCGTTGCATCCGCAGTTCGACACGGCCACCTGGCTGGCGCTCGATGCGGCGACGTTCGGCCGTGTGAGCGACGCTGCCCTACCGGCCTCAGGCTGGGCACCCCACCGCGTGCTGGAACTCACCGATGCCGCGGCACTGGCCGACGGCGATTTCGCGGCGCCGATGAAGCGGGTGGCCCACGCGCTGGCCCGACTGCTGGGCACCGTACCCGTGACGATGGTCGCTTCGGGCAGCGAGCCGCTGGACGCATGGCGGCAGGTCTACGCAACGGCGGGCGCGCACGAAGGCTGGCAGTTGCATGGCCCGTGGATCCAGGCGTCGCGGCCGGTATTCAGCGACGCCATCGCCGCGCGCTGGCACGCTGCGAGCCAGGTGAGCGAAGACGCGGCCGAAGCAGCGCGCAGCCGTATGGCCGTGATCCGGTCGCAGGTGCGTGCGCTGTTGGGCCACGACGCCGTGGCGGTCCTGCCTTCGGCGGCCAGCCTCGCCCCGCGCCGAGACGCCGATCCGGCCGCCGTCGACGCCGTGCGGTTGCGCACGATGGCCATCACCTGCATCGCCGGTCTCGCGGGGCTTCCGCAGGTGAGCGTGCCGATGTCCACCCCGCGGGGCGAGCCGCTGGGGATTTCCCTTCTCGGGCCGGAAGGAAGCGACCGCGCGCTGGTGGCGCTGGCGCGGGACCTGCACGCGGCCCTGCGCTGATGGCGCCGAGCCGGCGAAAGGTCGAGAGGCGATGGGGATCTCCATGGCCCTCACGCACCCCCTGCGTTCGCGCAATGGTTCTCGCCAGGTCGCGGTGCATGAACCCCCACGTTGCGGCCCCGAAGACGCCTCGGGGCAGAATCGCGGGTATCCACTGATACCGCGCGACCGCGCGGCCCCGCGCAACAAGTTGGTGCGCCTCGGGGCTGGCGCCGCGACTCCCCGCCCATGCCTGCCACGCCCGCGCCCCTCCAGACCCCGACCGGCATGAACAGCCTCTTCAGACGCGTGCTCTTCAGCTATGAAGCACGCCGCACCTGGGCGGCCGTGCTGGCCGTTCTCACGGTGATCGTCGTCACGCTCGCATTGCTGCCGGGCAAGGGGGAACACGTGAGCCTGGGTTGGGACAAGATCGACCACGCCGCGGCCTTTGCGTCGCTCGCGTTCAGCGCCTTGTTTGCGCTGCGCGGACGTCCGGCACTGCATGCGTGGATCACCGCCGCGCTGCTCGCCCTGGGCGTGGGCATCGAATTCGCGCAGATGCTGGTGCCCGGCCGCGTGGCCAGCGTGAACGACGTGGTGGCCGATGCCGTGGGCATCGCCATCGGGCTGGTGCTGTCCAGTGCACTCTCGCGCGCACTCGAACGGCGCTCGCGGCCGCGCCGCACCGGCTGATCAGCGCGTCAACTGCGCGTAGACGTCTCGCGCCAGCGCCTGCACGTCGGCCGGCGGCAACTCGGCACTCAGCGCATAGCCGAAGCTGCCCTCGACCCAGTAGAACGATTCGCGCGCGCCTTCGCGCACCGAGCGGAACGAGGTTTCTGCCGGCGCCTTGCCTGGCGCGAAGGCGGCGATGAAGAGCGTCATGCGCCCGCCCTGCGCGTTTTCGTACATGAACTGCGCACGTGGTGCGGCCTCGCCGGGCAGCAACCGGCCACCAAGAAGGTGCCAACCGCGGTCGACGAGCGACGGCGCCTTCAGCGGCGCGCCGAGCCGGCGGCTGAGCCATTGCACGAGGTGCGCCTCGTCCGACGCGGCGACCTCGACGGCATGGCGCTTCTCGGGCGTGTACACGGCATGTGCGAGACCGGCTTCGTGTACGAACGACGGTGACGCCGCCATCGCGGGCACCGCAGCCGGCAGGTGCGCCGGGCCCCACAGGCGCCCGCCCGCGACCCCCAGCACCAGCAGGCAGGCAGCCGCCACGGCCTGGCGCCAGGCACCGGGTCGCTGCGTGCGCGCGCCGGCGCCCAACACCACCGCCGTCAGCGCGGCCGGGGTTTCGCCGACGTCCTGGTCACGCGCCGCCTGGCGCAGCTTCAGCCGCTGCACCTGCCATTGGGTCACCCGCTGGGCATCTGCCGGGTGGGCCTGCAGCCACGCCATCAGGCGCGGCACCTGCTCGGCGTCGAGCTGTCCGTCGACGAAGGCGTGCAATTCGTCGTCGCTCAAGGGAGGATCGGTCGGGTTCATCGCTTCACCAGATGCAACGGCGCCGCAGACGGCACCTTCGTGGGTTGGGTCATCAGCGCCCGCAGGCGTTCGCGCGCACGATGCAGGCGCGACATGACGGTGCCGATGGGCACGTCCAGGATGGCGGCCGCCTCTGCGTAGGTGTATTCCTCGACGCTCACGAGCAACAGCACCTCGCGCATCGGCGGCGACAGGCCGGCAAAGGCCTGCCGCAGGTCCATGCGCTCGCCTGCCAGCGCCATCGGCTCGTGCGCTGGCTCGGCCGCCTCGTCCAGCTCGGCGTGGCCGTCATCGTGGCGCCAGTCGCGCTTCTGGTTCAGGTAGAGGTTGTGCATCAGCGACAGCAGCCACGCCCGCAGCGCGGAACCGGGTTTCCACAGCGCCCACTTGACGCAGGCCCGCTCCAGCGTGTCCTGCACCAGGTCGTCGGCACGTGTGGCGTCGCCTGTGAGCAGGCGCGCATAGCGGCGCAAGGCCGGGATGTGCGCGAGGGTTTGTTCGACGCCCATGCGTGCAGTGGATTCGGGCGTGCGGTCAGCCCGGCACCGCGGCGGTGCGACGGCTCTTGGCAATGATCATGGAACCAGCAGACATGGTGTGCGGATGGCGGGACGCGGGCGTGACAACAGCGTGAACACGCGGGGCCGTCCGGTTATTCCCTCGGGGGCGTGTGCGCGGCGCCGACTATGCTCCACATCGGGCGGACCCCGCTGGCGCGGCCCGCGATGGGCCGGCCTTGTCGGCCCCCGAACCATCCACCCGTCCATGGCGATGCACTCCCACACGGCAAACCTGGAAGCCCGGCGCAACGGGCCCGACCGGTGACGACGGCGCTGGTCGTCGCACTGGCGGTCGTTTCGCTGCTGGCGTTCACGCTGTGGCAGCGCCAGCAGGGGCTGCGCCGCGAGGCATACATCCGCAACTTCGAATTGCCGCGAGGCCTGTTCGACCAGTTGCGCAAGCGCCGGCCCCACCTCACGCAGAAGGAATGCCAACTGGTCGCCCAGGCACTGCGCCAGTTCTTCCTGGCGCACCTGAAGAGCGGCCGGCAGTTCGTCTCGATGCCGTCGCAGGTGGCCGACGATCTGTGGCACGAGTTCATCCTGTACACCAAGAACTACCAGGCCTTCTGCGGGCAGGCTTTCGGCCGCTTCATGCACCATTCGCCCGCAGTGGCGCTGGGCGGCGCCCGCACCGCCAACAGTGGATTGCGCCGCTGCTGGTGGCAGGCGTGCGCGCTGGAGAATATCGACCCGCGCCGGCCGAGCCGGCTGCCGCTGCTGTTTGCGCTGGACGCCAAGCTCGGCGTGGCCGACGGCTTTGTTTACGTGCCCGACTGTGGCACCGCACGGCGGCAGGACGATGCCGGTGGCGGCGGCGCGGTGTATTGCGGCGGCGACTTCTCGAGCGCGGGTTTCGACGGCGGTACCGAAGGATTCGGCGACGGCGCCGGGCATGGATCGGACGGCGACGCAGGCGGGAGTGATGCCGGCTGCGGTGGTGGCGGCTGCGGCGGCGGCGATTGAGCGCCACCGAGGTTAAGTGCCGATCCCGAACCAATGGCAATGGAGCACACCGCATGAAGCTCACGATCCACAAACTCACACCCGCGCGCTGGCCCGACCTGGAGGCGATATTCGAGTCCAAGGGCTGCTCGGTGGCCCGTGG
>JAHECD010000061.1 GCA_024641945.1 Rubrivivax sp.
CGTCACGCCACTTTTCATTGTCACGTGCCTTTTCGAGACGCCTCGGGTCGACACAGAGTTGCAACATCAACGTCGCCCCGCCGTGCCGGTAGTCGACACAGAGCGGCGAAATTCGACACAGAGTTGCCAAAGGACACACTCTTGCCCATGCTCCGCTACGAAACCATCCCCGTCACGCCGTTCGCGCAGAACTGCAGCATCGTCTGGTGCGACCGGACAATGGAGGCAGCGGTCATCGATCCCGGCGGCGAACTGCCGCGCCGGCGCGCCGAAGCACAACGCCTGGGCGTCAAACTGAAGGCCATCTGGCTCACGCACGCGCACATCGACCATGCCGGCGGCGCCGGCACGCTGGCGCGCGAAGACGATCTGCCGATCATCGGGCCGCACCCTGGCGACCAGTTCTGGATCGACGGCCTGGCGCAGCAGAGCAAGATGTTCGGCTTTCCCGCGGCCGAGCCTTTTGCGCCGACGCGCTGGCTCGCCGATGGTGACCGCGTGCACCTCGGTGAATGCGAACTCGCGGTGCGCCACTGCCCGGGTCACACGCCCGGGCATGTGGTCTTTCACGATGCCGCGACGAAGCGCGCCTTCGTCGGCGACGTGCTGTTCGCCGGCAGCATGGGCCGCACCGATTTCCCGGGCGGCGACCACGACACCCTGATCGCCAGCATCACGCGCCGGCTCTGGCCAATGGGCGACGACACGGTGTTCATCCCCGGCCACGGGCCGGAGAGCACCTTCGGACGCGAGCGAAGGACGAGTCCATACGTCGGGGGCACGTGACGCGATCCGCAGGACCGGCGGCCACCGTCGAACGGTCGTGCCGTGGACGTCATCAACGCCGCGCCAGCGCGCTCGCGTTGCGGTCGTGCGCCAGGCGCGCTGCAACCACGCTCTGCCTGCAGCGCTCGCGCACGGATCGGTGGGTGTGCCGATCGCAATCGGCCACCATTTCCATCAGTTCGGGTGTCGGCGCGAGCCACAGGCCGGGGCTGCGGGCGTCGAATGACAGCAGCAGGCCCGATACGAGGCCCACAGTCATGGCGCCGGCTGCGGCCAACGCCGCCAGCCGTACGCGCAGCCGCGTGCCACGGTAGGGTGCAAGGTGCGAAGTCATGCCGTGCTCCATCCATATTCGAGGAGCGCTCATCGTGCATGGGGGTCGGGACGCCTGCATCGCTACGCTTGGGGACACGTTGACGATGCGGCACGGCCCGTCCTCGACCTTGCAGACACGAACGCGTGCGGCACGCACGGCCCCTGCGGTGCCAGCACTTGCACTTGTGGCCAACGTTCCGCCTGCAACGGCGAAGGGCCCCCAACGGGACCCATCGACATGGGGCTTCGTCCCGCCGACTGTGGATGCCTGATCGGGTGCCGGCGCGCAGCATGGCCCCCTGATCCGTTGACCGCCGGCGCATCCTCGGCCCCGCCGCTCCCGGCACCAGGCCACCTGCTGCGCGCAGGCGTACCGCCCAGGGCGATGTGAAATTGTCACAAGTCCGGACCGCCAGATTCACCGCCCACCGGGGTTACGGATGACTAACCTTCTCGTCCAGCAGCCATAGAGGCTGCAGGCTCAAGGAGGTTGAAATGTTCGAAAACCAGTCCCTCGCCGCCCGACCGCTGGCGGACCAGCCGCAGACCGCCGGCCGCGTCTACGCCGGACCAGAGCGCCGCAGCACCGGTGCCCAGGTCGCCTGCTGGCTGGCCCACGCACTCGACGAAGTCGACTACGGCCTGCTCCTGCTCGATGGCGACGGCCGCGTGCTGCACGCCAACCGGGCCGCGCGGCGCGAGCTCGACGACGCGCACCCGTTGCAACTGCTGGGCAACGAATTGCGCGCCCGGCACGCGCGCGACGTCGCACCCCTGCACGACGCGCTCGCGGCGGCGTCGCAGCGTGGGTTGCGCCGCCTGCTCACAGTGGGCGGCTCCGACAATGGCACCGCGCTGGCCGTCGTGCCGCTGTCGCCGGCGGCCGGTCGCGATGACGGCCCGACGCTGCTGATGATGGGCAAGCGCCACGTCTGCGCCCAGTTGACGGTGCAGTGCTTCGCCAGCGCGCACGGTCTCACCGGGGCCGAGGCCCGCGTGCTCGACTCGCTCTGCCGCGGCCTGCCGCCGCGCGACATCGCCGACCAGAACGGCGTCGGCATCGCCACCGTGCGCTCGCAGATCGGCGCCATCCGCGAGAAGACGGACGCGCCGAGCATCCGTGCGCTGCTCGATGCCGTGGCCCGGCTGCCGCCGATGGGCGGGCTGATGCGGCCGTCGAGGCCGGCCGTTACGATGGACGAATGGCGTTCGCGCACCCCACTCCTGACCAGCTGATCGACGCCGCGCCGATGTCCGATCTGTTGCGCGAACTGGCGCGGCGCGGTGTGACCAGGATCTACCGCAAGGGCACCGTGTTGATCGAGGAGGGCGACCGCGGCGACTCGCTGATCGTCATCCTGAAGGGGCGCCTGCGCGCCTTCAGCCGTCATCCCACGAACGAGCGCGAGATCACTTATGGGGTCTACGGCCCGGGCGAATATGTCGGCGAAATGGGGCTGGACGGCGGGCTGCGCGCTGCCAGCGTCGAGACGGTCGAGGCCTGCACATGTGCCCGCATCGACCGGCCGACCCTCGAGGCCTTCATCGCGGAGCACCCGGCGTTCGCCTTCGAGCTGCTTGCCAAGGTGATCCGGCGCGCACGCGCCGCCACGCTCGGCCTGCAGCAGATTGCGCTCAACGACGTCTACGGCAGGCTCAAGCTGCTTCTGGATTCTCTGGCGGACCTGCAACCGGACGGCTCGCGCGTGGTGCGCGAGAAGCTGACGCACCGGGAGATTTCGCAACGGCTGGGCTGCGGGCGCGAGATGATCAGCCGTCTGCTGAAGGATCTCGAACGCGGAGGCATCGTGGAGCTGCAAGGCGGCTGCCTGCGATTGCTCAAGACGTTGCCGGCGCGCTGGTGAGGCCCGAAGTGGCCAGGCGAGGGACGACCCGGGCCTGCACGTCAAACGCTTGCCGGCAGCCAGTAGTCGCTGGTCCAGTCGAGCCGGCCCGGTGGTGACACAACGGCGGTCATTGGAAATCGGGTCTTCAAGGCCGCCAGCAAGACGTCGCGGTCGGCCGGCATCGCCGGCAGGTTGCTCAAGGTATAGGCCAGACAGCGGGCGGCGATGGGCGCCGCCAGCGAGGTGCCCGCCACCCGCTGGGCTTGTGCGGACAGCGGCCCTGAAATGAACGGGACCCGCTGGAACCCTCCGGCCGCCGTGCTGGCCGGCGCGCACAGGTCGGGGCCGGCCCGCCGCAACTGCGGGTCCGTGCTGACGCCGAATCCGCAGGCGCTGTCGTCGTACATCTGCGGCGGGTCGGTGCCGTCGGGCACCTCGTAACCGCCGACGACGATGGCCTGTCGTATCCAGGCCAGCGTGCTCATCGTGCCGAATTCGGTCACGCTGGCGTTGCCGGGGTCGTGGAAAGACAACTGCGTCAACTGCACGCCGAGGTGGCCTTCCACATGGTCGTCACGCGCGATCCAGGCATCGAAGACCCGCGCCGTTTGCGAATGGTTGTGCAAGGTCACCGTCCATGCCCCTTGGGGTGCGGCGGGCGCCTGCGCGCTCCCGCTTCCCGGCCCCACGCCAACGAACGCGATGGGCGACGACCCCGCACTGCCGTTCTGCGGCGACGGCGCCACGATCACGGCCAGCGCCGGCCCATCCCCCGCCTGCGGCCTGCTGTCGTTGACGAAGGTATAGACGCCCACCTTGCCTTTCGGATGTGGCGACAGGGGCAACGGACCGGACGGTGCCGGACCCGGCGCCTGCAATTCCACCTCGACACCCGAAAGGTCCCCAGGCGCCGAAGCCCAGAATTCGACGAAGTTGGGCGTGTCGTCGCCGTCGACCACCTGGAAAGCCAGACTTGCCGAAGCCGGCGCGGCGGCGCTGCCCGCCTGTAGCGTGACACGGGCATGGGCGCGCAGCTGGCGGCCATTGCCTGCCGGTACCACGAGCGTGAGATTTCCTGCTTCGCGTTCGATCAGTGCGTCGACCGCACGGCACAACATGGCCGTGCTGTCATGGGGCCCGCTGTAGGCCCCCATACTGACATTCACGACGAGCGGCGCGCCGGGGCGCAATGAAGCGGCCTTGTCCACGACGTAGTTCAAGGCATCGACCAGCAGCGCATTGAGCCACAGGCCGTGCGTATGGGCGACCGCCTCGCGCGGCAACTGCACGGCGATGATGTCCAGGTCGTCCACCGGCGGCAGCCCCGGCCACAGGTCCGACGCACCCGCGGCCAGGGCCAGCACATGCGTGCCGTGGCCGAATTCGGGAGGCTCGTCGACGCCGAGGCTGGCGTAGACCCTGGCCTCGCTCTTGCCATTCGTCACCACCTGCACAAGCGCCGCGTCGATGGCCTGACTTTCGATCTCCCGGCCATAGCCCATCGCCGCCGGCGTGGCCCATGGCAGTGCCGGCGCTTGGTTCGATTCGGAGTCGGTCTGGTCCCAGTACGCCAGGAAACGGGTCGCCTCCGGCGTCCCCGGGCGGCGAAAGGCCCTGTGCAGGAGCGCGATGTCGGTATCGATGACGGCTATCACGGGACGCGGCGCCTGGACGACGGCCGGAGCGGGCCCGGCATCCGGCGCGGCGCGACGAGCCGCCGGCACGGTGCGCAGCGGACGTGCATCGAACCAGGCGCGTGCGTCGCGAAAGAGCACTGCGGGATTCACCCATCTGAGCCAGGTTGGCGCAGGCTCCATCGGCGCGCCGCCAGCCGAGGGCGAACCGATGGCCGGCATCGGCGTGCCCGGCTCGACGCGGGTTCGCGCGGTGAAGAACGGCGGCGGCGGCGACGTGAGATAGACCGTTGGAACGAAGGTGCCCGGCGCCGACGCCTGCTCGGTGGCCGGCGTTTGACTCGCCGTGGTTTCGTAAAGCGCCCATATCGAACGGGCCACCGAAGGGCGCCGGGTCAGCCAGTCGAGCCACGGGCTGACCGACGACGCATCTTCAATGCTCCAGCGGTAGGCCATGGGTTCCTGCACCAAGGTTGCAGCGTCGACGACTCGGGCCCACGGCTAGTAGCCCCATTCCTTGCGCGCCTTCAGCCAGACCCAGTTCAGATGCGGGCTCATGACCGGCGACGCCGTCGGCGCAAACGGACTGGCATTCGGATAGGCCGCATCCGAGGCCGCCAGCCCGTCGATGGCGTTGATGTCCGTCGCGCCGTCCTCGACATCGCCATCGAAGGCCAGCGGCGTGACCGTCAGTCCGCCAAGGCATCGGCCGACCAGGATGCGCGCCAGGGTCTCGCCGATCACGTGGCCCGCCATGCCGTCGATGGGGTAGTGGACCCCGGCAGAGACGCGGTTCTTGCCAATCAGGTGCGCAAGTTCGCGCAGCGGCTTCGCATACTGCGCCGACTCCGTGGCGGGATTGGGAGACACCAGGTGTGCCAGCAGGGTCGATACCGCAGACGCCTCGGTGGCGTGCCCGCTCGGGAAGCTGCCGTGCCCCGGCGTCAGGATCAGCGGCACGATGCGGGAATCGACTTCGTGCGGGCGCGGGCAGGCCAGGGCATGCTTGAATCGAAGCACGGTGGTCGATGCCGCCCCGAGCGCCAGCTGCATCAGTTCGAACGTGGCGGGCATGCGGTCCGGGTGCAGCGGTAGGACGGCACTCCAGAACGCAAACGCCGGCCCGAGTTGCGCGAGGATTTCATTGAGCTTGATTCGATGCACCTGGCCGCTGATCGGCGCCACGGCATCCGCGACCTTCTTGACCACTTCTGACGCCTGCTTCTGGAACGCGGCCAGCTTCGGGCGCGAGATCCTGACGACGGCGACGCCGTCGAGCGCCAGCTCCGCGCAGTCGACCTGCGTTGCCCCGCCCGCACGCGGGAAGGCCCTCGTGACCTTGCCGGCCAGGGTCATGCCCGAACCGAGCTCCCACCCCAGCACTTGCAGCCGCACGTCACGCTGCCAGTGGTCGAGCGCGGCCGGCGCGTCCTGCGCCGGCATGCTCTGCCCGGGATAGGCCGGGCCGAACGCGCCCGCCGTCGGTCCGCCGAGCGTTGCATTCAGCGACCGTCGGGTCTCGTCGATCGCCAGTTGCAGCATCGGGTTGAGAATGCCGCCCGAATAACCCGACACGCCGTTGACCGCCGACGTCGCCGAGGTCGCGGACGTGGCGGAGGTTGCAGACGTCGCCGACGTGGCCGACGTCGCGGAAGTGGCCGAAGTGGCAGAGGTCAACGAGGTCATGGGTGATCTCCTCCTGGTGTTGTCGTCAATGGGGGTGGCGGCGCCGCAGACCGGTCAGCCGGCCGCCAGGCCCGCGCGGGCCAGGGCTTCGGCATAACGTTCGACCTGCGCAGGCCGCTGCCCCGGATAACGCTGCCGGAACGCGGCGACCGTGAAGCCGGGCTCCAGTTGCAGGATGCGCTCGACCATCGCGGCCGCCGACGGCATGTCGCCGGCGAGCGAATGGGCGATGGCCAGGATGCGCAGCGTCGGCCCGTGCATGCGGTTCGCGCGCAGGGAGCGTCGGCCATAGTCGATGGTGCCCGCGAGGTCGCCGGCAGACAGCATCGCGGTCGACGTGAAGTTGTCGTAGTAGTACTTCATCGGGTCCAGCGGGGACAGGCTCTGCGCGCGCAGCGCACTGGCTACCGCGTCGCCACCCTCCTCGCGGTAGGCATGCCAGGCGGAGCGGTACAGCCACGCCAAGCCCTCGTTGGGGTTGGCCTTCAGCGCGGCGTCGTATCGCTGGCCGGCGGTCTCCAGGTCCTTGTGCACGTAGGCGGCGACGAGGCCGTCGATGGCCAGGCTCAACGAGTGCGAAGGGTCCAGGTCGAGTGCCGCGGCGATCAGCTGCCGGGCCATTGCGGCATCCGTGGCGGGATCGGCAGACCACCCCTGCCCGACTCGCATCACGTGCCAGAGCCCGAGCCATGCACGCGGCGTGGCCAGGCCGGGGTGCCGCTCGCTGAGATAGACCAGCATCTCCCGGGAACGACCGAAATCGCGCACCGACAGGCTGTGCAAGAGCGCGACGGCGCCGATGAGGATCGTGTAGCTGGCCAGCGTGGGCAGCGGGCGGCTGCAGGCGCGACGGACCTCGGCGCCGACCAGCGCCGAGCAGATCTGGGCGACGACGGGCTCGACGATCGCGCCATCGCCGAGCAGCACGTCGTTCTCGGCGGCCACTTCGGACCCGCTCCACAAGATGGCCGAAGTGCTGCGCTCGGACAGGTGGACCTGCAGACGCACGCTGCCGCCGCCGCGCACGTACGTCCCGTGGACGACATACGCCGTGCCGAGCGCCGCGCCGATCTCTTCCAGTGACGCGGCACGCCCACGGAACGCCGCCGTCGACAACCGCGAGATCACGCGCAGCTGCGGCAGGTGCGACAGCCGGCCGATGATGTCGTCGGCCAGCAGGTCGCCGAGCAGATCGTCCCCGGCCGTCGCCTGCCGGCTCACAAAGGGCAGCACCGCGACACCGATCGTTTCCTCGCCCGCATCGGCGGTGCGCATGGTCATCCTTTGCCGCCCCGGCGCCATCAGGCGTGCCGCACGCACAGGCTCGTCGATGTGCTTGAGCCAGCAGTCCCCCAGATCCTCGACGTCGGCGTCGAGCCCCACGGCGAGTTCGGCGCGCACTTCGGCAGACGCGACGATCTCCCCAGGGCCCGCCAGCCCGGCCAGCCGGGCGGTCAGGTTGACAGCCGGCCCGAACGCATCGATGTGGTCCATCACGACCTCACCGACATGGATGCCGATGCGCAGCCGCAGGTGCTCGTCGAGTTCGCGCTGCGCGTTGTACGGGTCGATATGCGCCTGGATGGCGAGCGAGGCCGCCACGGCGTCATGCACGGTCGCAAACTCCAGCAACATGCCGTCCCCCAGGCTCTTGACCATGCGCCCCCCACGGGGCGGCAGCAGGTCGGATCGCACCTCATGCACGAACCGCCGCCAGCGTGCGATCACGTCCGCCTCATAGGCGCGCATCAACCGCACGGACTCGACGACGTCCACCACCACCATGGCGCGGCGCACCCGATGCATATCGGTCCAATGTGCCTCGTCGTTGGTGGGCTCGGACATGATCTCCCTCGTGCGGCCCCGGGACATCCACATTCTGGTGGATGACCGGCGGCGGACACAAGGCGGGCCGGGGAGGCGCCCCGCCGCCGTTGCAGTGCCTACTTCACCACCGGCGGCCCGAACTTGCGGCCCGGCTTCGGTGCCGCCTCGTACATCGGCAGCACGCGCGCCATGCGGCCTTCGATCGCCTTGATGCGGTCCTGGTTGGTCGGGTGGGTGGACAGGAAGCCCGGCCCGCCCTTGCCGCCGTTGGCGGCCATCATCTTCTTCCACAGCGTGACGCCGGCGCGCGGGTCGTAGCCGGCGCGGGCCGACATCACGAGGCCCAGCGCGTCGGCCTCGGACTCGTCGCTGCGGCTGAATTTCAGGCTCAGGAGCTGCGAGCCCACCTGCGCGGCCATGTCACCCAGGTTGCCCAGGCCCAGGATCGCAGCGCCCAGCCGCAGGCCGTTCTGGGTGACGAAGTTCTTGCCCATCTGCTCGCGTGCGTGCTCCAGCAGCGCATGCGCGGCCTCATGGCCCATGATCGTGGCCACCTCGTCGTCGGTGAGCTGCAGCTTGTTCAGGATGCCGAAGAAGAACGCGATCTTGCCACCCGGCATGCAGAACGCATTGAGGTCGTTGCTGCCGATGAGATTGACGTCCCACTTCCACTGGCGCGCGCGCTCGTTGCACTCGGGCGTGAAGGGGATGATGCGCTCGGCGATGTAACGCAGGCGCTGCAACTGCGGCTCGTTGGACGACGCCAGCGCGCGTTTGCTGCTGGCCTGCTGCAGCAGTTGCTGGTATTGCTGTCCGGCGGCGTTTTCCACCTGGTCGGCCGACACGGCCTTGGTGAATCCCGAACGCTTGCACTCGGGGATCGCGGCGAAGGCCGGCGCCGCGGCACCGGCCAACAGCAAGCCGCCCAGGCGGCGCCGCGTGTGCAGCGCGCACCAGCAACCGTAGGTGCCGGCGGCTGGCGTGTGTTCGGAGTCGGTGCGGTGGGTCATGGAGGGCCTCGGGTCGGTGGACCTCGAACGATTCTAGGGAGCGTGCCGTTGACGCGCCGGCGCGCCTCAATCGTCCACCGCGCCGGCAGTGGCAGGGTCGACCTCGAGCGCGCGCACGCTCGTGCGCATCCACCACAGCATCACCAGCGCCGGCGCCGCCAGCACGGTGCTGAAGATGAAGAAATCGGGCCAGCCGATGCTTTCGGCCAGCACGCCGGCCAGCGGCCCCACCCACACCCGGCCGACCGAGGCAAAGGCACTCAGCAGCGCGAACTGCGTCGCCGTGAAGCGCTGGTTGCACAGGCTCATCATGAAAGCCACGTGCGCCGCCGTGCCCATGCCCCCCGACAGGTTCTCGAACGCGATCACCATCAGCAGCCCGCCATCCACCGGCGTCGGCACGGGGATCTTGACGAAACCCCAATCGAACGCCGGCAGCACCAGCCCCGGCATCAGGCCCTTGCCGCTCACCGCGAGCCACCAGAAGCCCAGGTTGCTGACGAGCTGCAACACGCCGAAGATCATCAGCGCGCGCCACAGTCCGAGCCGGATCATCAGCGTGCCGCCGAAGAGCGCGCCGACGATCGTGAGCCACAGCCCGATCACCTTGTTGACGACCCCCACCTCGGCCGGGCTGAAGGCCATGCTCTTGAGCAGGAACGGCGTCATCAGCGATCCGGCGAATGCGTCGCCCAGCTTGTAGAGCACGATGAACAGCAGGAAGCCGGCCGCGCCAGTCTGGCTGAAATAGTTGCGCAGCCCGCCGATGAGGGTCTCGAACTTCGCACGGCGCGCGGCCCAGGCGGCGAGCGGCAGCGTGAATCCGATGCCCATCAACAGCGCCAGCAGATCGACCCAGCGTTTCTGCAGCGCCGGCGCCAGCGCGCCGCCTTCGAGCAACGGCCCGAGCAGTGCCTGCGCGAGCGGGTTGCCGAGTTGGTCGGTCACGACCACGCCCACGGCGACGGCTGCCAGCACCGCGGCAAAGCCGGTGAGGTCGTTGCGCGCGAGCGTGGGTTTGATGTCGGGCCACGGCACCTTGGGCAGCACGGTGGCCGACAGCACCGCCGCTGCCACCATCAACATCGCCATCAGGCGATAGACACCCGGCCAGTCCCAGCCGCTGCCGGTGGACGGGTCGGTCCAGATCAGCGCCACGCCGCCGGACAGGATCATCGCCATCCGGTAGCCCATCACCGACAGCGACGAGCCCAGGCCGCGCTCACGCTGTGGCAGCAGGTCGGTGGTGTAGGCGTTGAGCACGACGTCCTGTGACGCCGAGACGAAGGCCACCGCCACCGCAAGCAAGGCAAAGAGCCGGATCGAATCCTTGGGCGACGTGGCGGCCAGCGCGAGCAATACACCCGCCAACGCGAGCTGCGTGAACACCAGCCAGCCGCGCCGACGGCCGAGCCAGGGCAGGTCGAAGCGGTCCATCAGTGGCGCCCACAGGAACTTGAACGTGTAGGGCACGCCGACCAGGCTGAGAAAGCCGATCGTCGCCAGGTCCAGCCCGTCGACCGTGAGCCAGGCCTGCATCGCCTGCCCGGTCAGCGCCAGCGGCAAGCCGGAGGCGAACCCGAGCACGGTGACGACGACGAGGCGGTGCGCGGTGGCCAAGCGCTGCGCCGGGGTGCGAAGGGCGCCCGGAGCGCTTTGGCTTGACATGGACACGATTATCGGGCGCCGCGCCTGCCCCTTGCGCCATGCGCGTGTGTCCCCAGATAACGGCCATGAACACCAGTGAAGCTCTGCATGTCGCCTGCGCCCATTGCGGAGCGCTCAATCGTGTGCCGGCGGCCCGGCTTGCCGACGACCCCGCCTGCGGCCGGTGTGGTGAGGCGGTCCTGTCCGGCGAGCCGGTGGAGTTGACGGACGCCAATTTCGACACCGTGGTCGGCAAGACCGACCTGCCGGTGGTGGTGGATTTCTGGGCCCCATGGTGCGGTCCGTGCCGCATGATGGCGCCCGCCTTCGAGCAGGCCGCGGGCCAGTTGAAGGGGCGCGCGCTGCTCGTCAAGGTGAACAGTGACGACAACCCGCGAACGGCAGGGCGCTTTGCCATCCGCAGCATCCCCACGCTGGTGCGGCTGGATCATGGGCGCGAGGTCACACGGCGCAGCGGTGCGCTGCCGGCGGGGCAGATCGTCGCGCTGGCGGGCTGATCCGCCACCGGCCCTCAGTTCGGGATGTGCGGTGCCCCCGCGGGCAGGATACCCAGCGCGTCGAGCGCACCCAGCAACACCGGCAATTCCACCGGTTTGGCCAGCCAAGCATCGTGCAGTTGCGCTGCGCCACCGGGCTCTTCGGGCGGCACCGGGTGCCCCGAGCAGACGACGATGCGCGTGCCTGCACCGGGCGGACCGCTGCGCTCAGCGTCGCGTATCTGCCGCATCAGCTGGCGGCCGTCCATGCCCTGCATGTCCAGATCGGTGACGATCGCCTGCACGCCGCCGGCACGCCAGCGCAACAGCGCGTCCTGCGCCGTCGCGCACTCCACCACCGGGTAGCCGCGGCTCAACAGCATGTGGGCCAGCAACAGGCGGCCCGTATCGTCGTCGTCGCAGATGACGATGACGCCCTCGGCCGGAATCACCGGCGCACGCTCGCCACGCAGCCCGATCGGCCGTTCCAGCGGCACGAGGAGCTGCACCTGCGTCCCCTGCCCCGGCTCGCTGCGCAACGTGACGCTGCCCCCCATCAGGCCGGCAAGCTGGCGGCAGATGCTCAGGCCGAGGCCGGAACTGCCTTCGGGCACTGCCGCCGCGGCATCGGCAGTCGCGAAAGGCTGGAACAGGCGCTCCACCTGCGCCGGCTCGATGCCGCGCCCGGTGTCGCTGACGGTGAAGACCAGATGCACTGCGCCGTCCGACGCGTCCTGCGCGCCGACGTGCAGGCCGACATGGCCGCGGTCCGTGTACTTGACCGCGTTGCTGAGCAGGTTGGTCAGCGTCTGGCGAAGGCGCAGCGGATCCAGCCGCACGGTCGAGGGCACGCCGTCGTCGATGCGCATGTCGAACGCGAGTCCCTTGGCAGCAGACCAGGCGTGGGTGCTGTCGGCCACCTGCTCGAGAAGATCATGCAGCGCGAACACCTGGGGCCGGAGTTGCAGCCCGCCGTGGTCGAGCCGCGCGGCGTCGAGCACGTCGTCGAGCAGCTGGGCCAGCGTGCGCGCCGCGTCCTTGGCCACGCGCAGCGTGCGCGCCTGGTCGGAAACGTCCCCGCTGTCGGCCGCATCGGCCAGCGACTGCAGCGCGAGCGTCAGCGTGTGTGTCGGCGCCCGCAGTTCGTGGCTGGCCGACGCGAGCATCACGTTGCGTGCATCCGCCTCGCGCGCCACGCGGGCCTGCAGTTCACGTTCAGAGCTCATGTCGACGACGTAGCCCGTCCAGACGGTGGCACCGTCGTCGCCGGCCTTGGATACCGCTTCGGCATGCAGCCAGCGCTCCCGGCCGTCGGGGTGCGCATAGGCCACCGTTGCCTTGAACCGGCCGCCGCACTGCCGGCTCTCCCGCTGCGCACGTTCGGCCTGCCGCCAGTGCTCGGGGTTGGTTCGCGGCGCGATGTTGTCGAGGATCGTGCGTGCCGGATCGAGCTCGATCCCGAGCAGGGCCTTGGCACCATCGGAGTAGTACGTGGCCTTGAGCCGGCCATCGGCGCTGACCACGTACCTGAAGGCCACACACGGAAGCGTTGCACCGATGTCGCTCAGGCGCTCCTCCGATCGTCGGCGGGCGGCCACCTCGCGGTGCAGGCGGCGCATCCACCAGGCCGTGCCGCCCCCCAGCGCCAGCAAGGCCGTGCCGGCCAGCGCCAGCATCGGCAGGTAACGCCGCCACGGGAACGCCGGGTCGAGGTCGAGTGCGATCCAGCGCCGCAACATGCGCTCGTGTTCGGCATCGGGGATCTGCGCCAGCGCTTTGTCGACCACCGGAATCAGCGCGCGCGACCGCGCCGACGCGGCGAAGTGGAACTGCGCAGGCAGGTCCGTCACCGAAGCCACGGCGCGCAGCCGCCCGTCGTTGTCGCCGTGGATGCGCAGGTTGGCAAACAGCTTGACCTCGACCGCGGCGTCGGCACGGCGGTCGGCCACCGCGTCCAGGGCCTCGTTGCCATTGGCCGTGTCGACGATGACGATGTCGGGGTAGCGGCGTGCGAGCACGCCGCGAAGCGGGTGCGCCAGCGCCAACGCCAGGCGCTTGCCGCGCAGGCTGTTCAGATCCCAGTACAGCGGCGCATCGCTGCGCGCGACGATCATGTACGGCATCTCCATATAGGGCGACGAGAAAGTGAATTCACGCTCGCGCTCGGGCGTGCGCGTGAGGAACGGGACCAGATCGATCTGGCCACCGCGCAACCCGTCGAGCATGGCCGCCACGTTATCGAACGGCACCACCTGCATGCCCACGCCGAGGTGCTGCGCCACCTGCTCGGCATATTCCGACGCGATACCCGAATGCAGCCCGCGGACGTCGATGTCGTTCAGCATTGCCAGCCCACGCACTGCCCCCACGCGCCAGAGGGGATGCTGCACGAGCAGCGCGGCCTGGCGGGTGTCCAGCGGCGCCAGGCGCGGCAGCGCCACGCTCGCCGGCAGCGCGCCCAGGGCTGCGTTCAGTTGCGGCGTCGACGTGGCGCGCAGCGTGGCGATCCCCTTGTTCAGGATCACCGCGAGACGCGCCCAGTCATCGCGCACCGCGAAGTGGTAGTAGCCGGTGCCGTACGGCATCATCGAATGCAGCTGCACCCCCGGCTGCGGCCTTCGGCCCAGCCAGTCCACGGCCTCGAGCAGGCTGCCGAGGTAATAGTCGGCGCGACCCTCTCCCACGGCGGCGAGTGCATCGCCGGTGTTGTCGGCGGTGACGATCGTGGCGTCCGGAAACTGCCGCCGCACGACGTCGTTGGTCATGTAGGCCCGCTCGAGCGCAAAGCGCGCGCGGTTGGGCGGAGGCGGCCCGCCAGCGCCGGACTTGAGCGCAAACAGCGCCCCGGGCAGCGGCGTGGCGCCGAGCGTGAACGCGAGGTACCCGGCGCGCTCGGTCGTCACCCCCAGCGTCATCAGCAGGTCGACGTCGCGCCGTTTTGCCGCTTCGAGCACGTGGTCCCAATCCGGCAGGACGACGGGCTTCAGGCGCAGCCCGAAGGCGCGCGCCAGATAGGCCAGCATCTCCGGATGGATGCCCGAAACCTCGCCGTCGTCCGCAATCCAGTCATACGGGCGGGACGGCAGCAACGGCACCGCCACGCGAATCTCGGGCAGTGCGGCGACAAAAGCACGTTCATCCTCCGTCAACACGCCGGCACCGAGGTCCAGCGCCGGTGTGGTGGGTTCGCGGAAGTGGTATCGCGATTGGCCGATGGCCGCTGCGGGCAGCCCGGAGACCGCCGGCGCCGGCGCCGCAAAGCCCGCGGCACCGCACCACAGGCTTCCCAGCAGGATCAGGCGAGATAGCGCAATACCGAAGAACTGGCGCAAGAGGGGCTCGGCGGGTTGACGGCGCCTCCCGGTCGGCAGGACCTGCCGCGGCGCTTGGTGGGGCCCGTAGGTTAGCGGAGTCGGTGCCGCAGCGACTATCCCCCTGTTGCAGAGCGTCGGCGCGCAAGCTCGACGAACCAGGGCACGCTGGCCGCATTGGCCATCGCGTCGGGGTTCAGAACCTGCGCGGGGTCGGCGCCCATGAGGAGCTTCTTCACCGGCAGCTCCATCTTCTTGCCCGACAGCGTGCGCGGGATCGCGGCGACCTGGAAGATGTCGTTCGGCACGTGGCGCGGCGACAGCGCCACCTTGATCACCCCCTTGATGCGTGCGGTGAGTGCGGCGTCGAGCTCGAGCCCCTCGCGCAGCACCACGAACAGCGGCATCCAGCTCTCGCGGCCCAGGTATTCGAGATCGACGACCAGACTGTCCAGCACCTCCGGCAGTGCCTCGACCGCGCTATACAGCTCCGCGGTGCCCATGCGGACCCCGTGCCGGTTGATGGTGGCGTCGCTGCGCCCATAGATGACGGCGCCGCCCTCCTTCGTGACGCGGATCCAGTCGCCGTGGCGCCAGACACCGGGGTACATGTCGAAGTAGCTCTCCTGATAGCGCTGGCCGCCTTCGTCGTTCCACAGGTACAGCGGCATCGACGGCAGCGGCTGGGTGCAGACGAGCTCGCCCACCGCGTCGACGAGTGCGCGCCCCTGCTCGTCGAAGGCCTCGATCGCCGCGCCGAGGCAGCGGCACTGCATCACGCCGCGCACCTGCGGCAGGGTCACGTTGCCGCCGACGAAGGCCCCGGCAAAGTCGGTGCCGCCGCTGATCGCGTCGATCCAGATGTCGTGGCCGCCGACCTGCGGGCAGCGTTGCCAGATCCAGTCGTGGCAATCGTCCGACAGCGGCGAGCCCGTCGAGCCCACGGCGCGCAGCGCCGACAGGTCGGCCACCTGCATCGGCTGCACATCGGCCTTCAGGCAGCTGGCGAAGAAGGCCGCGCCGGCGCCGAAGAAGGTCACGCCGGCCCGGCCTGCAAAGCGCCAGAGCGTGGTCCAGTCGGGCGCGCCGCCCGGCCGGGCAGGCGCCGACGGGCTGCCGTCGAAGATGCAGACGGTGGTGCCGCCGAGCAGCCCCGCGAGCTGGCCGTTCCACATGATCCAGCCGGTGGTGCTGAACCAGTGAAACCGGTCGCCCGTCTCGGCGCTCGGCCCCAGGTTGTTGTGCAGAGTGCCCTTGAGCATCTCGACCACGATGCCGCCGTGGCCGTGCACGATCGGCTTCGGCAACCCGGTCGTGCCGCTCGAATAGACGATCCACAGCGGGTGGTCGAAGGGCAGCCATTCCGGCTCGGCACGGGCCGCCGTGCCACCCTCGCCGTCGAGCAGTTCGTCGATGCGCGTGCCGCGCACCGCATGCTGCACGCTCGGCAGCTGCGCGAGCAGTTCGTCGACATGCGCACGCCGGTCATAGTGCACGCCGCCCCACGCATAACCGTCGCATGCCACCAGCACCTTCGGCGCGATCTGGCGGAAGCGGTCGAGCACGGCGACCGGGCCCATGTCGGGCGAGCAGATGCTCCAGACGGCACCGATGCTCGCTGCGGCGAGAAAGACCGCCGCCGTCTGCGGCGTATTGGGCAGCACCGCGCAGACGCGGTCACCGCGCTGCACACCCATGCCCTTCAGCGCGGCGGCGAAATGCCCGACCTGCCGGCGCAACTCGGGCCACGACACCTCGCGCAATGCACCGCGCGCCAGCATCGTCTCGTCGGCGAAGACGATCGCGGGGTGGCCGGCGGCATGCGCCGCGTCGGCGTGGCGCAGCACCTGGTGTGCATAGTTGGCCTGTGCGCCAGGGAACCAGCGCGCGCCGGGCATCGCCGCGTGCTCGAGCACCGCCGTGTACGGCGTCGGGGAATCCATCCCGAAGTAGTCCCAGATCGACGCCCAGAACGCGGGCAGGTCGGTCGTGGACCAGCGCCACAGCGCGTCGTAGTCCTTGAAATGCAGGCCGCGTTCGTCGGCCAGCCAGTGCTGGTACCGGGTGATGCGCGGCTCGGGCAGGAGGCGGGCCGGGGCGGTGGATGTCGTCATGTGGGGTCCACGTCGATGAAGCGGAAATAGTCGCGCATGAAAGGGTGGCGCCAATAGTTCCTCGTCCACGGCTGGACGAGGTCGCTGCGGATGCGATGCACGAGCGTCTTGTACGGCATGTACGCCACCAACATGTTCTTGGCCTGGCGCATCACGGCGTCACGTCCAGGCCCATCGGGCATCGACAGCTGGCGCTCGAAGAGGGCATTGAAGGCGGGCAGGTCGAATCGCGCATCGTTCGATTCGGCCGCGTTGGGTCCGTAGGCAATGCCCAGCATCGGCCCGCCGTCGGGCGACGCCGCGGCCCAGCTGTACCCCCACATCATCAGGCTGCCGGCGCGGGTGCGCTTGAGCAGGTCGGGCCAGTTGGAGACCTCGAACTGGATGCGCAGCCCGACACGCTGCATCGAACGCTGCCAGATCTCGTTGCTCAACCGGTCGCTCTGGCTCGCGGTGCAGGCGAGCCGCAGCACGAGCGGCCGGCCGTCGGGTTGCTCGCGCCAGCCGTCGCCGTTGCGGTCGAGATAACCATGGACGTCGAGAAGGGCACGTGCACGGTCGGGGTCGAAGTCGCCCATCTCGCTCTTGTACGCCGGGTCGTAGCCCGAGGTGAATGGCGTCAACGTGGACTGGGCCGGCACCGCCTGGCCGCCGAAGATGTGGCGGATGAAGGCCGGCACGTCGAAGGCGAGTCCGATCGCGCGGCGCAACGCCACTTTCTCGGCCCCATAGCCGCCGACGAGCGGATCGTCCATGTAGAAGTACGTCATCACCATGTCGGGCTGCAGGCTGCGCTGCAGCCGGATGCCCTTCTTCACCAGGTACGGGGCGAGTTCGCCGTGGGGCGCCGCCAGCGACACGTAACGCCCCGGCACGGGCAGCCAGGCATACGTGCCGTCGAGGAAGGACAGCCAGCGCGGCTGGTCTTCCTCGACGACGTCGAAGACGATTTCGTCGACCAGCGGCAGGCGCTTGCCGGCCAGCGAGGCCGCGATGTCCTGCGCCAGCGGCTCCGGCGCGGGCGTGCCTGCGAAGACCGCACCGCGGAAGGTCGAAGAGCGTTCGAGCACGATGCGCGAGCCGCGCCGCCACGTCTTGAGCCGGAAAGCACCCGTGCCCACCGGGTGCGCCTGCACGTCCTTGCCGTAGTGGTCGACGACCTCGCGCGCCACCGCGCCCAGGCCCCCCGGCTCGGCCAGGCGGTAGATGAACCGCGGGTCGGCGATGCCGAGCTCGATGCGCAACGTATAACGGTCGAGTGCACGTGCGCCGGCGACCGGCGTGTCGTAGTCGAAGGGGGTCTTGTCCCGGATCGCCTTGTCGCGCAGCTCGCCCAGGCCGAGGATCTTGACCGACGAGTAGTTGTAGAGGTCGCCCGAGTTGTACTGCGGGTCGAAGAAGCGCTTGAGCGAGAACACATAGTCCTCGGCCACCAGCTCGCGCCGCACGCCCTTGAAGGCCGGGTCGTCGGCGAAGTAGATGCCGGGACGGATGCGCAGCGTGAAGACACGGCCGTCCCCGGTCATCTCGGGCAGGGCCGCCGCGGTACAGGGCAGCAAGCGCGCCGGGCGCGCCAGGTAGTCGTAGGTCAGCGGGGCCTCGAGGATCTGGGCGATCAGCAGGATCGAGTTGCCGTCGCTGTTGATCTGCGCCGGGTCGAAGCCGGTCTCGGCCGTCGGCAGCGCCACCCGGAGCACCTTGGCCGCCGAGGGGGCGGCCTGTGCAGCTTCGGCGCAGGCGCCGCCCAGCGTGGCGGCCGTGACCTGGAGCAGGCGGCGGCGTTTCACGGGCCGTGTGTGGCTGGCGGCGTCACCGGGACGACCGGGCTGGCAGCTTGTCGACGTCGATGTCGACCAGGTGCCACCACTCCTGCCAGAACAGCGGGCGGCGATAGCCCACCACCCACGGGTACCAGAGGTCGCTGCTGATGCGGTGGGCCGTGGGTTTGTAGGGCAGGTAGGCGACGCCGATCTTCTTGGCCTCCAGGAAGAGCGCGTCACGTTCAGGGCCGTCGGGCATCACCTCCAGGCGGTCGAACAAGGCATCGAAGGCGGGCAGCTTGAAGCGGGCCAGGTTCTGCGCGCCGGCCTGCGGGCCGTGCATGGGGTACAGGTTGCCCTGGCCATCGGGAGAGGCCGCGGACAGCGCAAGCGACCAGACCTGCAGCTTGCCGGCCCGCGCCAGCTTGAGCATCTCGGCGAACTCGCCGACCTTGAAGACGACCCGCAAGCCGACGGCCTCGAGGTTCTTGCGCAGCAGCTCGTCGCGCTGGCGGTAAATCTGCTGCGACAGCGTGGCCTTCTCGATGACCAGCGGCTGGCCGTCGGGCAGCTCGCGGAAACCGTCGCCATCGCGGTCGACATAACCATAGACGTCGAGCAGCGCGCGCGCGCGGACCGGGTCGTAGTCGCCGGCCTCGCTCTTGAAGGCGGGGTCGTATCCCGTCTCGTGCGGCATGATGTTCGACTGTGCCGGGATGGCCTGCCCGCGCAGGATCGTCGTGATCTCGCGCGGCACATCCATCGCCAGGCCAATGGCCCGGCGCAGCGCTACCTTGTCGGGGCTGTTGCCGCCGACGACCGGGTCCTCCATGTTGAAGTAGGTGAAGGCGACGTCGGAATTGACTTCGCGCTGGCTCTGCACCCCCTTGCGCGCCAGATTCGGCGCCAGCTTGCCGTTCGGCATCGCGGACGTGATGAACGATTCCGGCACCGGCCCGTAGGTGCCGGCGATCATGTCCAGCTGCCCGTTCAGGAACGACAGCCAGCGCGGCTGGTCCTCGGGGATGATCGACACGCGCACCTCGTCGATCATCGGAATGCGGCGGCCCTTCATGCGCGCGAGGATCGCCTGCCCCTCGGCATCGTCCGGCGCCGGCGCGGCGTCGTAGAACTCGTCGCGGTAGCCGGGGTTGCGCACGAGCACGATCTCGGAGCTGCGGCGCCAGCTCTTCAGGCGGTACGGCCCGGTGCCGACCGGGTGCGCGCCGATCTTGTCGCCATAAAACTCGACCACTTCGCGCGCGACGCCGCCCAGCAGGTCGGACGTCGCGAGGTTCGAAAGGAATCGCGGGCTCGTCTTCTCGAGCTCGATGCGCAGCGTATATCGGTCGATCGCCCGCAGCCCGGGGATCGCCCGGTCGTAATCGAACGGGGCTTTCTGCGCGATCAGCGAACGCCGGTAGTCGGCCAGCCCGACGATGCCGAAGGTCTCGATCCAGGTCCACAGCTCGCTGCGCTGCAGCGGGTCCACGGTGCGCTGGATCGCATAGACGAAGTCCTGCGCGACGACCTCGCGCCGCTGGCCCTTGAACGCCGGGTCGTCGGCAAAGTAGATGCCGGGCCGCGTGCGAATGGTCCAGGTCTTGAAGTCGGCCGACACCTCGGGCATCGCAGCGGCAATCAGCGGCCGAATCTTGGCCGGGCGGGCCAGATGGTCGTACTTGTAAAGACCCTCGAAGATGTGCGGCGTGATCGTGCGCGAGTAGAGGTCGCTGATCTGCGACGGGTCGAAGCTGGTCTCCGCGCTGCGGAACGCCACCTTGAGGACCTTGACCGGCTTTCCCGGTGCCGGCGCCGGCGTCTGGGCCATGCCGCTGCCGGCCCAGCCGACGAGCAGCGCCAGCACGGCGACCACTGCCTTCATGGCGCGACGTCGGCCTTGCGCTGCAGGTCGATGTCGACCTGGTGCCACCACTCGTTGTGGAACGGCGGCCTGCGGAAGCCGATCACCCACGGATGCCACATGTCGGTGGAAATGCGGTGCACCGTCGGTTTGTACGGCATGTAGGCGATGGCCAATTTCTTCGCCTTGAGGAAAAGTGCTTCACGTTCCGGGCCGTCGCCGATCTGGTCCATCCGTGCGTAGACGGCGTCGAACTCCGGCAACTTGAAGCGTGCCAGATTCTGGCCGCCGCTTTGCGGCCCGTCGTAGCGCTGGAAAGTACCCTGCCCGTCGGGCGACGTGGCGGACGAACCCAGGCCCCACATCATGAGCTTGCCGGCGCGGGCCTGCTTGAGCTGCTCGGGCCATTGGCCGATGAGGAACTTCACCCGCAGCCCGACCGCCTGCATGTTCTTGCGGAACAGCGTGTCGAACTGGCGGTAGATCTGGTCCGGCGAGCTGGCGTATTCGAGCACCAGGGGCTTGCCGTCGGGCAGTTCCCGGTAACCGTCGCCGTCACGGTCGACGTAGCCGTAAAGATCCAGCAGGGCGCGGGCGCGCACCGGGTCGTAGTCGCCCGCCTCGCTCTTGAACGCCGGGTCGTAGCCGACCGTATACGGCACCACCGGCGACTGCGCCGGCACGCCCTGGCCGCGCCGGATGATCTTGATCTCGCGCTCCACGTCCATCGCCAGCGACACGGCGCGCCGCAGCGCCACCTTGTCCGGCGTGTAGCCGCCCACGACCGGGTCTTCCATGTTGAAGTAATAGAGGACGACCTCGGGATTCACCTGCTGCATGCCCTGGATGCCACGGCGCTCGAGATTCGGCGCCACGACACCGTTCGGCATCGCCTGCGGGACAAAGGTGCCGGGCACCGCGCCGTACTTGCCGGCCAGCAGGTCGAGCTGCCCGTTCAGGAACGACAGCCAGCGCGGCTGGTCCTCGTCGATGATGGAGACCTGCACCTCGTCGACCATCGGCAGGCGCCGCCCCTTGAAGCGCGCGAGCCAGGCCTGGCCCTGGGCGTCGCCCGGCGCGGGCTCGGCGTCGTAGAACATCTCTCGGTAGTCGGGGCTGCGCTCGAGCACGATCTGCGAACTGCGGCGCCAGCTCTTCAGGCGGAAGGGCCCCGTACCCACCGGGTGCTCGGCGATCTTGTCGCCGTAGAACTCGACCACCTCGCGCGCGATGCCGCCGAGCAGGTCGGACGACGTGATCGACTCGAGAAAACGCGGCCCGGGGTCGCTGAGCGTGAAGCGCAGCGTGTAGCGGTCGAGCGCCTTCATGCCTTCGATCGGGCGGTCGTAGTCGAAGGGCTTTTTCGCCGCCACCAGCTCGCGCCGGTACTCCGCAAGGCCCACGATCTTGAAGGTCTCGACCCAGGTCCAGAGCTGGCTCTTCTGCGCCGGGTCGGCCGTGCGCTGGATCGCGTAGACGTAGTCCTGTGCAACGAGTTCGCGCTTGCGGCCCTTGAACGCCGGGTCGTCCGCGTAGTAGATGCCGGGCCGGACCTGGATGGTCCAGGTCTTGAAATCGCTGGAGACCTCGGGCATCGCCACTGCCGTGAGCGGCTTGATCTTCACCGGGCTCGCCAGGTAGTCGAACTTGTACAGCGCCTCGAAGATGTGCGCCGTGATCGTGCGCGAATAGAGGTCGCTGATCTGCGCCGGGTCGAACCCCGTCTCGGCGGTGCTGAAGGCGACGTGAAGCACCTTCCTGGCCGGAGCGCCGGCCGGCGGCGCCGCAGCCACGCCGCATGCGGCCAGGGTCACGATCGCAGCCCACAGCCGTGCCGTCTTGCGCATGCGGTTCATTTCAGCCACCGCGCGCGCTCGGCCGGGTCGATGTCGACGTATTTCCATTGTTCGCGCACGAAGATGTTGCGCTCGTAGCCCACCACCCAGGGCTGGGTCACGTCGGTGAACAGGCGGTGCACGTGCACCTTGTACGGCATGTAGGCGACCAGGAGTTTCTTCGCTTCGGTGATGAGCGCGGTGCGCTCGGGGCCGTCGGGCATCACGCGCTGCGCCTCGTAGACCTTGTTGAACGCCGGCAGGTCGAATCGTGCGTGGTTGGACTGGCCCTTGTTGGGCCCGTAGCCGAGGCCGACGAAGGTATCGGCGTCGGGCTGGTTGGCGAGCCAGCCCACGCCCCACATCATCAGCTTGCCGGCGCGCGAGCTCTTCAGGTTCTCGGGCCACTTGGCGGTCCTGAATTCGATGCGGATGCCCAGCGCGTCCATGTTGCGCTTCCATTGTTCGATCAGCTGGCGGCTCTGCTGGTCGGGTTGGGTCGCATATTCCAGGACCAGCGGCTGGCCGTCGGGCTGGTCGCGCCAGCCGTCGCCGTCCTTGTCGACGTAGCCGTACAGGTCGAGCAGGGCCTTGGCGCGCGGCAGGTCGTATTCGCTCATCTCGGACTTGAACGCGGGGTCGTAGCCCCAGGTATTCGGCCCGACCGGGCTCTGCGCCGGAATGGCCTGGTTGCGCCGCACGAGGCGGATCTCGCGTTCCAGGTCCACCGCCAGGCCGATGGCGCGGCGCAGCGCCACCTTGTGCGGCTCGTAGCCCCCCACCACCGGGTGCTCCATCGCAAAATAGCTGAAGGCGATGTCCGCACGCGAGAAGCGCACCATGTGCATGCCCATCTTGGCGAGATTCGGTGCGAGTTGGTTGTTCGGGATGACGATGTTGGCAAAGTCGGCCGGCACCTCGTCGAGCAGGTCGGCCTCGCGGTTGAGGAACGACAGCCAGCGCGGCTGGTTCTCCTCGATGATCGAGATCTCGATACGGTCGAGCATCGGCAGACGGCGGCCCTTGAGTTGCCCGGCCACCGTCTGCAGCCGCGTGTCGCCGACGGGTGCCTCTTCGTCGTAGAGCACCTCCCGATAGGCGGGGTTGCGCTCGAGCACGATGCGCGAGCTTCGTTTCCACTGCGCCAGCCGGAACGGCCCCGTGCCCACCGGGTGCTCGCCGATGCGGTCGCCATAGGACTCGACCACCTCGCGCGCCATCGCGCCGACGAAGGAGCCGTCGGCAAAGTTGTAGAGGAAACGCGGGCTCGGCTGCGACAGCCGGATCTGGAACGTGTACCGATCGAGCGCACGCAGGCCCTCGACCTCGCGGTCGTAGTCGAAGGGCTTCTTCGCCGCGATCAGCTCCTTGCGCAGCTCCGACAGGCCCAGGATGCCGGCGTTCTCGAGCAGATAGAGGTTGCCGCTCTTCCAGCGCGGGTCGTAGTGGCGCTTGATGGAATAGACATAGTCGGCCGCCACGAGTTCGCGCTTCACGCCGTTGAACGCCGGGTCGTCCGCGAAGTAGATGCCGGGCCTGATGCGGAACGTGAAGGTCTTGAAATCGTCCGAGATCTCGGGCATCGCCGACACGGTGGCGGGGCGCATGCGGAACGGGCGCGCGAGATAGGCAAACTCGAGCGGCGCCTCGAAAAAGGCGGTCGCGACGGTGCGCGAATAGAGGTCGGTGATCTGCGCGGGGTCGAAATTCGACTCGGCGACCCGGAAGGCGTAACGCAATGTCTTCTGCGCAGCCGTGGCCGCCTGCGCAGGTGCCTCGCCCGGTGCCAGCGCCAGGCTCGTGGCCAGCGCCAGCAGGAGAGTACGCATCATGGTGCTTGCAAGCTCGGGAAAAGGCGGCAGTCTAGCGGGGCGCCCCGCAGCACCCCATGCCGGTTTACCCATGCAGGTGCGGGGGTGGCCCAGGTGTTGCGTGGGGCAAATGCGAGGGTGGGCCGTGCTTGCGCGGCTCTACACTCGCGCGTCCCAAAACACGGGAGAAATCCACTCATGGCCGCTTACCTGGTGCGGCGCTTGTGGCAAATGGTGCCGACACTCCTCGGCGTCGTGCTGCTGGTGTTCCTTCTTTTCAAGTACTTCGGCAGCGACCCGGCCGAAATCCTCGGTGGGCTGAACGCCACGCCAGAGCAGATCGCCGCGATCCGCCAGCAGCTCGGGCTGGACCAGCCGGTGTGGGTGCAGCTCGGCATCTACCTGAAGAGCGTGGTCACGTTCGACTGGGGCAAGAGCTGGGCGACCAACGAGTCGGTGGGCAACCTGTTCGCCACACGCTTGCCGGCCACGCTGACCGTGATGCTGCCGATCCTGATCCTCGAGGTGTTTCTCGCCCTGCCGATCGCGATGTGGGTCGCCTACCGCCGCGGCTCGCTGGCCGACCGCACGATCATGGTCATCAGCACGGTGGCGCTGTCGATCAGCTTCCTGGTCTACGTGATCGTCGGTCAGTACCTGTTCGGCTTCCAGTTCGGCTGGTTCCCGGTGCAGGGCTGGAGCGACAGCACCCTGACCAACCTGACCACCTACGTGCCGCTGCCGGTGATGCTGGCGGTGATGGTGTCGCTCGCGCCGTACACACGCCTGTACCGCACGTTCTTCCTCGACGAGATGGGCCACGACTACGTGCGCACCGCGCGCGCCAAGGGCATGACCGAGAACACCGTGATGTTCAAGCACGTGCTGCGCAACGCGATGATCCCGATCCTCACCAACGTGGGTCTGGCCCTGCCGGGGGTGTTTGTCGGCTCGTTCCTGATCGAGGTGTTCTTCTCGATTCCGGGGCTGGGGCGCGAGGTGCTGCTGGCGGTGAACCGGGGTGACTATCCCGTCATCCAGGCGGTGGCGGTGTACCTGGCGATGCTGACGATGGTGATCAACCTGGTGGTGGATCTGATGTTCAAGCTGGTCGACCCCCGGGTGGTGCTCAAGTGAGCGCGGTCCTGCCCACCGCCGCCGTGCCCGGCCCCGCGCCCGAGCGGTCCGAGGGCGTCTGGCATGCCGCCTGGCGCCGCTACAAGACCGACCGCGTGGGCCTCGTGTCCGCTGCCATCGTGCTGGCTTTCCTGGTGATGATCACGCTGTCGTTCACGGGCCTGATTGCCAAGGACTGGCAGAAGGAGGTCGGCGTGGCGAATGCGCCGCCCACCTTCATCGGGCCGAAGCCGCCCGAGGCCACCGGCACGATCGAGGTGCCCAAAGGTCCGAATGTCGACCTGTCGGACGTCGACCCGCTGGCGCCGCGCTACAAGGAGTGGGACGAGCGTGCGTCCAAGTTCAAGACCACCGCCACGGTGAAGGCCGAGACGCTGCCGCTCGGGGGCGACCGGCTCGGCCGCGACGTGCTGAGCAAGGCCGTCAAGGGCACCGAGATCTCGGTCTTCGTCGGTGTCTTCGCGGCGCTCGTGGCCACGCTCATCGGCACGCTGCTGGGCGCGTTTGCCGGCTTCTTCGGCGGCAAGGTGGGCGACCTGCTCGAGTGGGTCTACAACGTCTTCGAGGCGATCCCCGGCATCCTGCTGATCTTTGCCTTCGCGGCGGTATTCGGCCGCGGCATCCTGACCGTGGTGCTGATCCTCGGGCTGACCGGCTGGACCGGCCTGTACCGCCAGGTGCGCGCCGAGTTCCTGAAACACGGCGGGCGCGAATACGTGCGCGCCGCCGAGGCCATCGGCGCGTCCAACTGGAGCCGCATGTTCCGCCACATCCTGCCCAACATCAGCCACGTGGTGCTGGTGCGCATGGGCCTGCTGGTCGTGGCCTTCATCAAGAGCGAGGTGATCCTGTCGTACCTGGGCCTGGGCGTGGGCGTCGAGGACGTGTCGTGGGGCACGATGCTGGCCGAGGCGCAGAGCGAGCTGATCCTGGGCTATTGGTGGCAGCTGGCCGCAGCGACGCTGTTCATGGCCGTCTTCGTGACCGCCTTCTCGCTCATGGCGGATGCGATCCGCGATGCACTCGACCCCAAGCTGCGTGGCCTGGAGTAAGCCGACATGCTGTTATCGATCCAGGATCTCAAGGTCTCGTTCCGCATGGGCAAGGTCGACGGCGTGCAGCAACGCGCCGACGCCGTGCGCGGCGTGAGCTTCGACATCCCCGAGAACTCGATCGTCGCGCTCGTCGGCGAGTCGGGCTCGGGCAAGAGCGTCACCGCGATGTCGATGCTCAACCTGCTGCCGGACAACGCCGAGCGCGCCGGCAAGGTGCTGTGGAACGGGCGCGACCTGCTTCAGGCCACGCTGCCCGAACTGCAGGCGCTGCGCGGCAAGGAGATCGCCTGCGTCTTCCAGGACCCGATGTCGTCGCTGAACCCGGTGTTCACCGTCGGCGCGCAGCTCGCCGAGCCGCTGATGAAGCACCTCGGCCTGGGGCGCGCCGCCGCGATGAAACGCGCCGAGGCACTGCTCGGCGAAGTGGGCATCCCCGAGCCGGCAAGGCGCATGGGCACCTACCCGCACGAGATGTCCGGCGGCCAGCAGCAGCGCGTGATGATCGCGATGGCGCTGGCCTGCGAGCCCAAGCTGCTGATCGCCGACGAGCCGACGACCGCACTCGACGTGACGATCCAGCGCCAGATCCTCGAACTCATCGGCAAGCTCAAGGACACCCACCGCATGAGCGTGCTGTTCATCAGCCACGACCTGGGCGTGGTGGGCGAGATCGCCGACCACGTGGTGGTGATGCGCCACGGCGAGATCCGCGAGCAGGGCCCCGTGGCGCGCATCTTCAGCGCCCCGCAGGACAGCTACACCAAGGCGCTGCTGGCTTGCCGGCCGAGCCTGGAGGGCAACCCGGCACGGCTGATGGTGATCGACGACCACATCGCGCAGCAGGGTGGCGCAGCCGCATCGACCGCGCAGGCCGTGGCCAAGGATCCCGACGCGCCGGTCGTGCTCGAGGTACGTTCGCTGGCCAAGAGCTTCTGGCTCAAGCAGGGCCTGTTCGGCAAGCGCGAGTTCAAGGCCGTGCAGGGCGTCGACTTCAAGCTGCGCAAGGGGCACACGCTGGGCGTGGTGGGGGAGTCCGGGTCCGGCAAGACAACCATGGGCCTGACCCTGCTGCGGCTGCACGAGCCGACCGGCGGCGAGGTCCTCTTCGACGGCAAGAACCTGCTGAAGCTGAGCGACCACGACCGGCAACTCATGCGCCGGCGCATCCAGATCGTGTTCCAGAACCCGTACGCGAGCCTGAACCCGCGCTTCACGATCGGGCAAACGCTGGTCGAGCCGATGCAGATCCACGCCATCGGCGCGAGTCTGGCCGAGCGCGAGCAGCGCGCCCGTACGCTGCTCGAGAAAGTGGGCCTCGACGGGCGCGCCTTCGGCAAGTACCCGCACGAGTTCTCTGGCGGCCAGCGCCAGCGCATCGCGATTGCGCGCTGCCTCACGCTGAACCCCGAGGTGCTGGTGCTCGACGAGGCGGTGTCCGCCCTCGACGTGTCGGTGCAGGCGCAGGTGCTGAACCTGCTGAAGGACCTGCAGGATGAGTTCGGCCTGGCCTACGTCTTCATCAGCCACGACCTCGCGGTGGTGCGCTTCATCAGCGACGAGGTGCTGGTGATGAAGGACGGCGTGGTCGTCGAGCAGGCCAGCGCACAAGAGATCCTGGCGGCACCGAAGCAGGACTACACACGCCGGCTCCTGGCCGCCATCCCGCGCGGCTACCGCGCGGCCGCCTGACCGGGCGCATGGGCTCGCCTCTGTACCGGAGGCCACGGTCCGGCGCCCGTTGGGGAGCCGTCTTCGTCGGGCTGTGCATCGCCTGGTGCGGCGTGTCGGCCGCGGCTGTCGGAGACACGCACACTGCCGGGGCGCCCGGCCGTCGCATCGAGACCCTCGAACGCGAAGGTGCGGCGCGGCCGAGTGCCGCGGCTGCCGCCCTCGAAGACCTGACCGCCGAGTTGCTGCCGGGCAGCGGCGACTGGGTGCTGGCCATGGCCGTGCGCGGCCATTTGCTGGCGCTCGCGGGCAACCCGGCCCTCGCCAACCGCGTCGCCGACTTGCTCGAGTCCCCCGCGGGCGGCGCCGACGCCAGCCCGGCGGCGCGCGCGGCCGCGTCGTTGGTGCGCGCCCGCGTGCAATCGCGCGAAGGCTCCACCGGGCGTGCCGAGCGGCTGCTGGCCGATGCGCAGCAACTGCTTGCGGGCTCGCCGGCGAGCGTGTTGTCGCTGCACGTGGCGCAGGCGCTGGGCCAGGTCAACGAAGACCGCGGACAGACCGACGAAGCCGTGCGCCTGTACCTCCTGGCTCTCGAGCAGGCCACGCAGATCGGCGCCCCCTGGCGGCGCGCCGGCGTGCTGCGCCGGCTGGCATGGATCACCGCCGAGATGGGCCAGCTTGCGCGCGCGGTGACTCTCAATCACGAGGCGCTGGAACTGGCCGCGGCCGAGGGCGACCATGTCCTGATGTCCACCATCCAGAACACCGAAGGCTTCATCCAGGCCAAGCTCGGTGACAAGGCCGCCGAACGGCGCGCGGCCGCAGCGGCACTCGACGAGGCGCGCGCCGGCGGTGCGCCCCGCATGGAGGCGCTGATGCTGGCCAACATGGCCGACCTGCATCTGCGGTTCGGTGACTTCTCGCTCGCGCAGTCGACCGCCGAACAGGGTCTGCGCCTGGCACGCGAGTTCGACGATCGCGACGCCGAGACACTCGCGCTGACCAACCGCGGGCTCGCCCTCGTGTCGCAGCGCCGCCTGGCCGAGGGCAAGCGCGATCTGGCGGCGTCGCTCGAAATCGACGAGCGGCGCGGCAGCCTGGCAGGCATGGTCGCCACGCTCGCCGATGCCGGCCGCTATCTCGAGAGCGTGGGCGACCTCGAAGGCGCGCTCGAAGCGTACCTTCGCTGGCGCCCGCTCGCCGACCGTGCGCTGCGTGTCGACCAGCAGAAGACCGTGCTCGAGATGCAGGAATCGTTCGACCACGCTCAACGCCAGCGTGAGCTCGCGGTGCTGCAGGCCGACGGCGAATTGCAGCGCGAGCGGTTGCGCGCGCAGACCCTGCAGGCCCGTGTGTGGCTGATCGCCGCCGTCGCGGGCGCGCTCGCGATCGGCATCCTGGCCGCCCTCGCACAGCGCGTGCGGCGCTCGAATCTGGAGCTCGCCCGGCTGAACCAGCAGCTCGAGGTGCAGAGCGGGCATGACGCGCTCACCGGCCTGGCGAACCGCCGTCGCTTCATGTCGGCGATGGAGCGGTTTGCCGAGAATGGGCAGCTGCGCGGCAGCATCGTGCTGATCGACATCGACCACTTCAAGCGCATCAACGACCGCTTCGGCCACGCGGCCGGTGACGCCGTGCTGGTCGAGGTGGCGCGCCGGCTGCTGCAGTCGGTGCGGGCGGGCGACCTGGTGGTGCGCTGGGGCGGTGAGGAATTTCTGGTGGTGGCACGCGACCTCGCCACCGAGTCGGTGGAGCACATGGCGCAGCGCATGCTCGACCGCATCGCCGGCGAGCCGTTTGCGTACGAGGGCCTGTCGATCGCGGTGTCGGCCTCGGTCGGTTGGGCCACCTTCCCGGTGGAACCGTCGCGCCTGTCGGTGCCGTGGGAACAGGCCCTCGACCTCGTGGACACGGCGCTGTACCTGGCCAAGGCCCATGGCCGCAACCGAGGCTACGGCGTGCGCACCCTGCAGGCCGCACACGAATCCGAACTGGCATCGATCGCGGCTTCGCTCGAAGAGGCCTGGCGCGGCGGGCGCGTGGCGTTGACGCTGCTCCAGGGTCCGCCCCCGCATGGATTGGCGGCATGAGCACGCCGGACCTCGCCCGCGCGCGCACTGCAGCGCTCGTTGCGGCGCCCACGGCATGACCACCAGGACACTGGGCGCTGCGTTGCGCCGCGTCGCCAGGCGGCGCGCGGTGTCGGCGCTCGTGGCCGCCCTGGCCCTGCCGTGCCTGGCCGTCGAGCGCCATGCCGATGGGCCGGACGCGGCCGCAACCGGCGCTTTCGGGTCCCGGCTCGATCGTCTGCAGAGGCTGGGCGACGAACATCCGCAGGCCGCGCTCGATGCGCTTTCGGCACTTCCGCCGATCGATGACCTGGCGGCGCGCGAGCGGTTGCTCGTGCGGGGGATCGTGCTGGCGCGCAACGGCATGGACGGGCCGGCCGCCCAGGTGTCCGACCAGTTGCGACGACTCGACCCGGCCGCCCATGGCGCTTTCGGGCGGGCTTCGGCCGAGCTCGTGCAGGCCATGCTGATGGATACGCAAGGCCGCCCGGACCGCGCCGAAGCCCATTCGCGCGCTGCGCTCGATGCGCTGGGCAGCGGTTGTGCGCCGACCGCGCCGCCTCGATCCCCGTCCGGCGGAAGCGCCCGCCCCGGCATGGGCACGCGCGCGGGCGCCGATGCAGGCGCTGTCGAAGCCGACTGCGGTATCCGCCTGCAATGGCAAACAATGATGCTGCGCCAGCAGGTCGCCGCGGGGCGGGCTGCCGGCGTCGAGGCGCGCCGCTTCGCGTCTCAGGCACTGGATGTGGCACGCCGTGCGGCCGATGCGGCCCGCGAAGCGTTGTCCGCGGCCGCGCTCGCCGTGCTCGATGCGGATGCGGGGCAGACCAGCGCGGCCGGCGCGCACCTTGCCGAAGCCTGGGCCGCGGGGCGCACGACGGGCGACGCCGATGTGCTGGCGCGCCT
>JAHECD010000157.1:0-2391 GCA_024641945.1 Rubrivivax sp.
CGGGGGTCAAGACCCAGAGTGTGAAGGACACCCGCGGCGGCACCGCCTGGATGACCTTCACCGTCGAGGTCGGTGACGCCGCGCGACTCTCGCTGGTGCTTCGCCACGTGGCGCAGGTGGCTGGCGTGCGCCAGGCCCGGCGTCGCTAGGCGGCCGACGAGGCCATTCGGGCTGATATACTTGCGGGCTGCACAGGCGCGTAGCTCAGCTGGTTAGAGCACCACCTTGACATGGTGGGGGTCGTTGGTTCGAGTCCAATCGCGCCTACCAAGATCCGGCCCCGTCTTCTCCTTGGAAGACGGGGCTTTTTCGTTATGGGGCGCGTTGCTCCAGGGAACCGTCGGAGGAGAATTTCCGACCTCGGCGGCGCGCAGCCGGTCACACTGTGAGCCGCCTCGCCTGCCAGGCATCCTCCGGTCGTGCTTCGTCAGCAGCGCCGTTGCCTCGTGGCAAGCCATCAATACGAGGGTGGACATGGACTTCAACTTCCGGTCCAAGTCCATTCCCTCCTGACGCGGGCTGATTTCAGCCGATCACGACGGTGCTTCCGATCACCGTTTGGGAGCGGGTCTTCCAGGTCTTGGTCAAGGTGTCGAAGTACCAGTCGTTCGAGTAATACATCTCACCTGTCTTGCTGGAGAGCACGGTGAAGCCCGCTGCGTCGGCCGACCCGCTGGCCCAATCGGTGAAGTCCATCCGTAACGTCACGCCGCCGTCAATCGTCATGGACCCGTTGATGGTGATACGCGTCACCGTGGCCTTGGCGTACACCACGGCCTGCTTGCCGCTCACGTTGGACGCGCTCGTGACGTTCGTGATGGTCATCGACGACAACGAGTTCGACTTGATGTAGATGGTGCTGCCATCTTCCTGCGGCACGAACAGTTGGATATTGCCCTGCAGATTCGTCTGGCTCTTGTTGTACTTCAGACCAACCGTGAAGTTCGCATCGAGGTTCGCCGTGGTACCAAAGGTACCTGCCGCGCCGCCCAGGTCCGCCAACATGCCCGTGCCTATGATCGTATTCGTCGCAGACGGTTGGCAGACCGATACAACGGCCATCTTGTACTGTTCGTCCTGGTCATTGTTGTTGTACTGACCGGACATCACCACTCGAATGAGATACGACTGGGCACCGTACTGCCCGGTACTCAGTGTCACGATGGTATTGGCCGTACCGGTCGAGGGCATGCCGGCCACAGGCGTGACCTTCACCCCTTTGGCAAGAAATGCGCCGCTGCTTGCGTCGACGAAGTCCACCGTCGCACCGACCAGGCCCACGCCCGACGGGTCCTGCACGCTGGCCGACAGCGTCACCTGCGCCGATGTGGCACTGGCGCCCGACGTCGAGTAGGTGGTCTGACCGATGAAGCGCACCGTCGCGTCGCGGGTCATGATCTTGTCAGTGATCGTGCCGCTGGCATTTTTGTAGTTGCCGGTGACGTCGGTGAACGTCCACGTATCGCTGTATTCGCCGGCATTGGTGTGCGTGGTGCCCGACAGGTTGAGCCCGGCAAGGGATTCGCTCATCACACCACTGGCCGTGCCTGTCGCGGTGTGGGCAAGGGTGTCGTACTCGACGTCGTACGGCGTCACGACGATGTTGGCGTTGGCCTTGTCGATCGTGCCGGCCGCCGTCGTGGTCGTGACCATGTAGTTGTGGCCGCCGTTGCCATCGTCCACGCTGTAGCTGGTCACCGACAGCGTACGGGCGCCCGCGTTGGGCGAGTCGTACTGTTGCGCGGCCGAGCCGGTGTTGCCGAGAACAAGGCCCGTGAATACCGGCATGCCACTGGAGCTGGTATTGCCGTCGTAGGTCTTGGTGGTCGACACCGCGCCGATGGTCAATGCCTTCTGCGTGATCACCAGGTGGCCTCCAACATAAGTCAGCGCGTAGTTGTTGCCGCCATTGCCGTCGACGATCGCCAGCGAGCCCTGGCCAATGGAATAGGTTCCGACGTTCTCACCCGCCGCGCGCACTTGGTCGCCGTTGACGACGTCACTGCCGGCCAGGCCGGCGCTGCCTACGGAGTAGGTCAGCGCCGGGTCGGCGCTGCCGTAAACCTTGGTCTGGGGGGTCGCGGTGAGAGTGATCGTCCGCTTGGCAATTTCGATCGCTACGCTGCCTGATTGATCGGTGTAGTTCTGACCCCCGGTGAACGCCCAGTTCGCCGAACCGCCGGGAGCGTTCGTGAAGCTTTCACCCAGGTCCAGCGACGTACCGGCCGCTGCGCTGTCCGCAGCCACGCCGATCACCGTGCCGCTGGCACCGTGTGCCACCGCGTCGTAGGTGCCGTTGTATCCCGACACGTTCACCGTGGCCGTAGCCCGCGTGATCGTCAGCGTGGCTGTGCCGCTGGCGTTGTTGTAGTTCTGCAGCCCGGTGATCGA
>JAHECD010000157.1:2491-7885 GCA_024641945.1 Rubrivivax sp.
GGCCGTCACCGTGTCCGAATCGGCCACGTTCGTGCCGCTGATCGAGTTGGATGCCAGTGCCACATTGCCCACGCCGGTGATGCTCACGCTGGCCGTGTGCTGTGCGCCGTCGTAGACGCTGGTGGAGTCGTCGATCGTGACCGTCGCCGTGGCCTTGCCGATCGTGATCGCCACCGCTTCGCCGTCGCTGCCGGTGTGGTTCTCGTCGCCCGCGTAATGCGCCGTGACGGTGTAGCTGCCCGCATTGATCTGGTCGCCGCTGTAGGTCAAAGACGTCGCCGATGTGAGCAGGCCTCCTGCGCCGGTGACCGTGCCCGAGCCACCTTCGTGTGTCGTGCCGTCGTAGGTGAACGGGCCGGCCCCGAACGTCGTCGTCGTCGTGCTCGCCTTGCTGATCGTCAGCGTGGCTGTGCCGCTGGCGTTGTTGTAGTTCTGCAGCCCGGTGATCGAGGCCGTCACCGTGTCCGAATCGGCCACGTTCGTGCCGCTGATCGAGTTGGATGCCAGTGCCACATTGCCCACGCCGGTGATGCTCACGCTGGCCGTGTGCTGTGCGCCGTCGTAGACGCTGCTGGAGTTGGCGAACGTGACCGTCGCCGTGGCCTTGCCGATGTCCGCCGTCGTAGTGGCCACCGAGTCGAGCGCGTAGTTGCCTGCATCCACGCCCGACAACAACGCGTTGGTCAGGGTCACGGTCTTGCCGAGTCCAGCGTTCGCGTCCGCAAATGTGGCGGTACCGCCCAAGAGGCTAACGCCGCCGAGGTCGCCGACCGTGGAGCGCGTCAATACCGTCGCCACATTCGTGCCGTCGTACGTCTTGCTGGCGGCCGTGAACGCGCCGGAGATATGCAGCGCCAGGATGTCGGCGTAGTCGGTCGCAGTCGTATTGACCGCGTAATTGTGTGCATCGGCACCACTTATCGTGATGCCGCTAACGGTGACGACCTTCTCATCGCCAACATTCTTGTTGTCGAAAGTCGCAGCTGCGTAGGACACCACAAGTGCATCGCCGTCGACACGGTTGTCCGTGAAGCTGACCGTACCTGCTCCGTTGGTAGCGTCGGCATCGCCGTCGTAGACTTGGTCGTTAACCGCCGCTTGAATGGCCAAAGCCCGCGGCGAGACATACAGCGAGCCATTGGCTGCGACGACGTTGCCACCGTTCGAATTGGCGAGCGTCACCGTGAAGCCGTAGATGCCTTCATCGACCGTGCCGTCCACGGCCAGTGTCAGCGTCGAGTCGGTCAGCGCCGCATTTCCAGTCGCCGAGAACGTGGCCGGTGAAAACGACCCCGTCACGCCACTCGGCAGGCCGGAAACCGCATAGGTGCCATTGAACGCGCCGCCGGTCAAGCGCGTGGCGTCGATAACGAAGCTGACGGGATCTGTTGCTCCCGCATAAATCGCCACGCCGGACTGAACGCCCACAGACAACGAGGCCGTCGCCGGCGACTGAACCACCACAACATTGAAGTCCCACTCGTTGTTCGGGCTAACAATATTTCCACTGGACGGGGAGGCCTGCGCACGGATCGTGTAGGTGCCCGGCGCAACACCAGACGAAGCCGCCACGTTGAAGCTGTACGTGATCGTTTGAGACCCAGCGTTTCCGTTACTGGTGGTCACAGTCCCGATCGTGCCGCCATCACTGTCTGCCGTAGCGGCATAGTTGATCGTCAGTCCCAGCGGCAAACCTGAAAAAGCCAACGTCGGCGTCTGGGTACCGTTGTTCGCCGGAACCGTCAGCACCACATTGGCGAGTGTGCCGGTAGCGCCCGTGTTGACCGTTAGCGATTGAGTCCCGTCGCCAGGCGACCAACTGAACTGCCCGGCGTCAGTGAAGGCCTGTGATGCCGCCGCGCCCGAACTCTCGCCCGTCGCCATGATCAGCAGTTCGGAGCTCGCGTACTGGTCCTCGACAAACCACGCCGTCCCGATGCGCCCAGCCGATGCATCGGTATCGGCCAGCACCTGAATATCCGCGATGCCGTCGCCATTGGTGTCCTCCATGTGGTCGACACTCACGCCGTCGCGCACGAACCAGGGCAGGTTGCCGTTCGGGAAATCGGGCACGCCGTCCGTCCGCACGACCTGGAACTTCACCAGTTCACCGTCGGCAAAGTTGGTGCCGGCGGCATCGTCGTTGTAGGCGGCGATCAGCGCGGTCTGTCCCGGCGAATAGTCCGGCAGGTCGGTGGCCACCACCGCGGAAAGCAGGATGCGGCCTTCCACCGTCTCGAACGTCATGCGGCGCGACCGCGATGCTGCGCGCGCTCGGTGACGAGCGGGCCGCGAGACGAAGGCCTTGCGGACCGAGCGGATCAACGCTGAGATGCTCAACATGGAAAACTCCTCTGACTGATCGAAGCGAGTAACAACGCACGAAGGCGCGTGCACGCGAAGCGCAACCGTTGACCGGGTGCCGCTTGAAATGAGGGTCGAGCCGCAGCCACATCACCGGCGCAGGGGCCGGCAGGACGATGAGGGAAGCGATGGCGGATGGCGAGATCTGGAAATGCGTCGTGCACGACGGGCAAAGGCCCTGTCAATCCGAGCCTGGCGGCCCTGACTTCGATTCCCCCAGCTGATACCGCCATCGCGAGTTTGTAATCGTCTATTTGGCGCGGATTACAGCATTCGATCGACGCTGCTCCGGCCCCCCTCACTTCGGGGGGTGGTGTGGATTGGTTCACGAAGTGCGTGGAGTTCAGGCATCGCGCAGACCTCGCCAGAAGATGTCCGCTGGCGGCCCTGCCCAATGACCACACCCCGCCGTTGGTTCTGTTCGCAGCCGGTCGATTCTTAGCCGCTGGCGTCGTGATCGCGACCCTCCTGACCGTCAACCCGTCGGCCAATCAGTGCCCGCCAGGGACGACGCACGGGCGGTCGCTCGCTGCAACGCGGCGGGCAGGGCCCCCATTGGTGCGGTGGGCCATTTCGTGCATCCCGCACGCGGCCCGGCTCAGGTTCCGCCGCGCGCGGCCGATTGACGACGAGTCGCCGGTGCACGGGTTCGCCGCGTACAGGCGATGCCACCCATCCATTGCGCGAGGCCTCTTGAAAAACAACCCCCCTCTGCGCCTTCGGCGCGCCCCCTCCATCGCCCTCATCGCCGGCGCCGTGCTGGCCGCCTGCGGCGGAGGCGGTGGCGGCAGTGGAGAGATCGCGGCGTCGGCGGCGGTCACGCTGTCAGGCGTGGCGGCCACCGGGGCGCCGATGGCCGGGGCCGCGGTCGAAGTCAGCGACCGGAAGGGTGACATGGTGTGCCGCACCACGACCGGCACCGACGGCAAATACGACTGCACGCTGGACGCGGGCGCACAAGCGCCGTTCGCGGTCAGCGCAAAGCTCGAAGACCAGACGCTCTACAGCACGTCACCCGCGGCAGAGAGCGCCACCGTCAACATCACGCCGTTGACGACGCTGATCGTGTCGCGCCTCGTGCCCGACGGCGACCCGTCGACGATCGGTGCGGCCATCCACGCCGACCCCGGCGTCGCGAGCGAGACCAAGGTCCAGGCCCGGATCGATGAAGTCAAGACCTTGCTCGCCCCGGTGCTGACTGCGGTCGGCGACACACTCGACCCGATCCGCGGCACGTTCAGCGCCGACGGCACCGGCCACGACAGGGTGCTCGACGCATTGCAGATCAGCATCCGCCCCGAGGCAACGTCGTCGAACATCGAGATCACCGTGAAGACCAAGCCGGCCAGCGACGACGATGCCCCTGTGAAGCTCACGTTCAACAGCGCCGACAGCGCACCGGCGTCCCTCGCCGCCGAGGTGCGCGCCGAGGACCTGGCCGACGACGCGATTGCCGGCCTCGCCATCGGGCTGATGGGCCGCGCGACCGCTTGTTATGCCGAGCCCCTGGACGTGCGCATCGAGGGTGTCGCCGCCGGGTCCGTGCTGGCCACCGGCGACGCTACGTCGGTCCAGGCGCCCCCGTGCCGCCACCTGTTCCTCAATGACGACCCTTCGGCCTATCTCGACAACGGCCTTGCGGTGGGCAGCGCTGGCGCTTTCTCCGGCCTGTTCAAGGACCCCGCTACCGGCACGAAGTTCGACCGCGTGCAGTTCGAGTACCAGTGGGCGAATGGCGACTACTACCTGACCTTCCGCACCACGTCGCGCAGCGGCGCGGTGGGCTGGTCGGCGCTCACGGTTCGCAAGCAGGGCGGGATACTGAAAGCGGTGGGCAACCAATATGCCTACGACGCTGGCGTTCGGCCGGTGGCGGTGGACCGCGAGTTCCCGGGCCAGCCGCAGTTCAGCTGGTTCGGCAGCGGCTACGGCCCGGCGATCCGCAACCGCGTCGACCCCGTCACCCGTCTGGCGGTGTTCACCGAAGTGCATGTCACGGCCCCCGACGGGCGTGTCAGCCTCTACCGGCCGCTCGCGGGCAACATCTACATGGGCATCGTCTCGTCCGCCGGCGTGCAGCGCACGAACGTGAACCAGATCCTCGGCTCGTCCTTCCAGGACGCGGCGACGCCCGGCCAGCCGCTGCAGAAGGACGGCAACGGCGGCGCCACGTTCATCGAGCCGCAGTTGACGGATGCCGAACTGATGGCACTGCCGGACCATGGCGCGTGGAAGATCGAGTGGGTGCATGCCGACGCCGGCAAGGCCAACGTGGTGCAGGTCTACCGGACGTTGACGCGCGCGCCGACGCTGGGCGAAATCCGCAAGATGAAGTTCGTGCAGCTGAGTGCCGCATTCAAGGCCGAGCTGATGGCGCGCAGCGATGTCCTGACGCAGCAGGCCTTCGTGTTCGGTGCGCCCAGCTCATTGGTGCCGAATACGTTCCTGATCGGCACGGCAGCCGGCGGCGACGGATGGGGGCTACCCGAAGGCGCGATGGCCCCCACCGCGCTCGCCGCGTACGGCAGGTCCGCGACCGGAGCCAGTTTCAGCAACTCGCGCAGCATCTCGGGCGCCGACCGCCGTGGCGCCATCTCGTGTACCACGCTCGGTGCGGGCGACGACCATTGCGGCACCGATGGCGGCGTCGTGCAATTCGCAGAAGGGTCGAAGGTGAACTTCTTCGAGCTCAACACGAGCACGCCGCGCCAGATGAACGTACTCAAGCAGATTGCGTTGTACGGGCTGGCACCCTGATGTTTTCGCCGCGGGGTGCCGGCCACGGTGCCCCGCCAAAGTTCGGCGCACTGACGGCCGCGCTGGCCAACGGCAGCAAACACCGGCAAGAATCGGCGGTCTGACCCATGCGCCGGGTCGCGCGAGGACGCTGATGACGCAAGAACTCGATCCGACCGCCTGGATCGGCCGCACCGAGACCGCCACCGACCACATCGGCGCAACGCCGGTCAGGGCGTTGACCGCCACGCTCGATCATCCTGGCTCGGCCGTTGCCGTGGGCACGGCACTGCC
>JAHECD010000158.1 GCA_024641945.1 Rubrivivax sp.
CACGCCGATGCTGCGCGACACCCGCACGCACGAGGCCGCGGCCGAACTCGCCGCGCCCGGCGAGGCCGAGGAGACGCTGGCCGACTACCGAGCCACCGGGCTGTCGCTCAAGAAACACCCGCTCGCGCTGCTGCGCCACGAACTCGCCGCCTTCAAGGTGCAGCCGGCCGCCGTGTTGAACGGGTGCCGCCACGGCCAGGTCGCGCGCGCCAGCGGCATCGTCACGCACCGCCAGCGCCCCGAGACGGCCAAGGGCGTCGTCTTCGTCACGCTCGAGGACGAGACCGGCCACGTCAACGTGATCGTCTGGCCCACGGTGGCCGAGGCGCAGCGCAAGCCGCTGCTGGCGAGCACGCTGCTCACGGTCTACGGGGTGTGGCAGCGCGAAGGCGAGGTGCGCCACCTCGTCGCGAAGAAGCTGATCGACCACACGGCATTGCTCGGCACCCTGGAGGCGCCATTCCGCAGCCGCAACTTCAGGTGAGGCGGCCGGTCAGCCGAGGTCGGCCCGCGCGCCGGGCCCGGGGTCGCGCTTGTGGCCGGTGAGCATCGCGCGCACCAGGTTCTCGCGCTGCAGCACCGAGGTCAGCACCACGCCGCCCAGGTGCAGCGGCACGAGCAGCGCAAACGACCAGCCGGCGATCTGGTGGACCGTGTAGAGCACCGGGTCGCCCCAGAAACGGTCGGTCGCGTACAGCGCGCCGCTGCCGCCAGCGAGCACCGCCATCGCGAGCAGCAGCACGATCATCCAGCCGCCGAGCGGGTTGTGGCCGGTGTAGTGCGCCTCGCGCCGCGCGAACAGGTCGCTCGCATAGCCCAGCGTGGGCCCGGCGCCGCGCACGAACGCACCGAAGCGGGCAAAGCGGTCGCCCGTGACGAAGCCGTGCACCACGCGCCAGAGCGCCACCACGAGCGCCGCATAACCCAGCCGTTCGTGCCACGGCCCGCCCTCGTGCAGCACCAGGCAGGCCAGCACGCTGGCGGCCAGCATCCAGTGCCCGGCGCGCACCGCCGGACTCCAGACGCGCACGGCCGGCGCCGGGGCCGGGCCGGTGTCGTGCGCCGGCGTCACTTCGGCTTGGTGGGCACCGGCGCCAGCGTCACCGGGTGGAAATAGGCCTCCACGCGCTGGCCCTTGTCGTCCAGGCCGTAGACCTCGTAGCAGCCGCCGTCGACCTTGACGCGGCGCACGGTCCAGCCCTTGCCCTTGAGCGCCTCCTCGAGCTTGGCCTGCGGCTGCCAGCCTTCCTTGGGGCCGGAGTCGCAGGTGGCCAGGCCGGTGGCGCTGGCGGCGGTGGTGCCCAGCAGGAAGGCGGTGGCGGCGAGCGTGATGCGAAGGTGGTTCATCGTGCAGTCGGTGAAAAGTGACGAGGCAAAAATGATCGCACGCCGAGATTGCCCCCACGTTGCTGAACGTGTCGCGGGCCCCGGCGACAATGTCGGCCCATGCAACTCCCGATCGAATGGCTGCCGGCCGAAGGCGCCCCGGAACAACTCATCGTGCTGCTGCACGGCTGGGCATCCGATGCGATGGACCTGCTGCCGCTCGCGCAGGCGCTGCGCAGCGAGTTCCCGCAGGCGGCCATCCTGGCGCCCGATGCCGCCAGCCCGGCCGATGGCGGGCGGCGCGGCCGCCAGTGGTATTCGATCGAAGGGCTCGACGAGGGCCCGCTCTGGCACGGCCGGGTCGCGGGCCAGGTCGCCGTCCTCGAGCCCTGGGTACGCGCGCAGCAGCGCCGCCTGGGCGTGGGCACCGCGGCCACCGCGCTCGGCGGATTTTCGCAGGGGGCGATCCTCGCGCTGGAGCTGGCGCTGCGCCACGACGGCATCGCCGGGCGCGTGCTCGCCTTCGGCGGGCGTCTGGTCGCACCGATGCAGGCGGCGCCGCGGCAGACGACGCTGCACCTCTTCCACGGCGGCGCCGACCGCATCTTCGACGCGCAGTACGCACGCGACGCGTTCGAGCAGATCGGCGAGCTGCAGGGCGACGCCACCATCGACATCGCCGACGGTGTCGGCCACGAGGTCCACGCCGCGCTCGTGCAATGCGCCGTCGAGCGCCTGCGCACGCACATCCCGCTGCGCACCTGGCAGGCCGCCCTCGGCGCCGCGCCGGTGCCCGTGCGCGACTAGGTGCGCGGCGCGGCCGCGGTGCCTGCGCGCACCCCGAAGCGCCACCGACCCGCCACGCCGACGACACCCCACCAACCCCCGACGGCCACCTGCCACCAAGCCGATGCTCTTCCTGCTGTCACCCGCCAAGGCGCTCGACTACACCACCGCGGTCCCGGCGGCGGTGGAACGCCGCGCCACCGAACCCCTTTTCCCGGCCCAGGCGGCCGAGCTCATCGGCGTGATGAAGCAGAAGACGCCGGCGCAGGTGGCCCGCCTGATGGCGCTGTCGGACCCCTTGGCGCAGCTCAACGTCGCACGTTATGCCGCCTGGGAGGCACAGGCCACGCCGGACAACAGCAAACCTGCGCTGCTGGCGTTCGACGGTGACGTCTACGGCGGTCTGGACGCGCGCTCGCTGAAGACTGCCGACCTCGACTGGGCCCAGGCCCACGTCGTGCTGCTGTCCGGCCTGTACGGCGCGTTGCGCCCGCTCGATCGGCTGCAGCCCTATCGGCTGGAGATGGGAACCACCCTGCGCACCAAGCGCGGCAAGGACCTCTATGCCTATTGGGGCGACACCGTCGCGCAGTACCTGAGCGAACGCGCGGCGGCCGAGCGGTCCCCGGTGATCGTCAACCTGGCGTCGCAGGAATATGCCCGCGTCGCGTTGCGGCCCGGCCTGGCGGCACGGGTGGTCGAGTGCCGGTTCGAGGACTGGAAGGACGATGGCTACAAGGTCATCAGCTTCTTCGCCAAGCGGGCACGCGGGCTGATGGCGCGGCACGCGATCCAGGCCCGGGCACGCACGCCGGTGGCGCTGCGCGGCTTTGCCGCCGAAGGCTATGTCTACGATGCGGCCGTGTCGTCGCCGGACCGCCTCGTCTTCAGGCGTCGCACGGCATAGGCCTGCGCACGGCGTGGCCGGCCGTGCCGGCGCCACGGGTGTGCATGTTTCCGCCAGAATTCGGGCATGACCAAGGTTCAGCCCCAGCCGATCACGGCCGATCTGCGGCGCTGGATCGCGTCGCAGCTCGATATCGGGGCGACGGCGCAGGACATCGTGCTATCCATGCAGGCCAGCGGCTGGAGCCCTGGCGTGGCGCAGGGCGCGCTGGCCGAAGCCCTGGACAGCCGGGCCGTGCTGGCGGCCGCCGACGCGGCGATGGCGAAGGTCGGCCCCGCGGGCCACCTGCCCGAGCCGGCCATCGCCGACGGCAGCCACACCCTCGTCGCGGCGGGCCACACCGTCCACGTGGCCTGCTCGATGCGGCGGCCGCGTGTCGTCGTCTTCGACGACCTGCTCACCGCCGACGAATGCGAGGCGCTCGTCGAACTGGCCCGGCCCCGCCTGGCGCGCTCGGAGACCGTCGACCATGCCACCGGCGGCAACGAGGTCAACGCGGCGCGCACCAGCGAAGGCATGTTCTTCTCGCGTGGCGAGACACCGCTGATTGCCCATGTCGAGGCACGCATTGCCGCCCTGCTGAATTGGCCCGTCGACCGCGGCGAGGGCCTGCAGGTGCTGCGCTACGGCCCGGGAGCCGAATACCGGCCCCACCACGACTATTTCGATCCCGCCCAACCCGGCTCGACGTCGGTGCTGCGGCGCGGCGGCCAGCGGGTGGCGACGCTCGTCATCTACCTGAAGGCGCCCGCCCGCGGCGGGGCCACCGTCTTCCCGGACGTCGATCTGGACGTGGCGCCGGTGCGAGGCAGCGCGGTCTTCTTCAGCTACGACAAGCCGCACGCCTCCACGCGCACGCTGCATGGCGGCGCACCCGTCTTCGAGGGCGAGAAGTGGGTGGCGACCAAATGGCTGCGTGAGGACGTCTTCACCTGACCGGGTGCGCCCAGCGCCGCACGTCGGGCCCCCTTCGCAAATGGTCGCTGCCGATCGGCACCGAAAAATATATGTCGACCGGCCGTCAACGGGCCGTCAACGGGTGGCGTTGTGGTCAGCGAGTCCATATGGCTCGACAACATTTTCCACAGGATCCCAGATGAAGAAGCTGCTCGCTCTGATCGCTGCCACCGCCTTTGCCGCTGGTGCCATGGCCCAAACCGCCGCTCCCGCTGCTGCCCCGGCCGCTCCGGCTGCTGCCGCTGCGCCGGCTGCCGCCAAGGACGACGCCAAGATGGCCGCCAAGCCGATGAAGAAGGCCAAGAAGGCCAAGAAGGCCAAGGCCGCCAAGAAGGCTGCCTGATTCTGGCTGCCTGATCCCGCTGCGGCCGGCATCGGCCGCTCGGATCCGATCCAAAGCCCGGCCTTGGCCGGGCTTTGTCCGTTCTGCGGCGACTTGCCCCGCAGCGCCGGTGAACCCGGGCACACGTGCCGGCGCGCGAGTCAGCGCATCGCGACGATCACGGCAAGCGCCGCCAGGAGGGACCCGGCCAGCGTGGCCGAAATCACCATCCCGAACCGGGCGCCGCCACTCACGAAGGCGGTGACCGACCGCGTGAGCGAGTTGGTGGCCAGCGCCGTGAGCGTCGCATCGATCACCCCGGGCGTGCCGGCGCGGCCGGCCGCATGCAGAGCGCCCAGCGCGGCGATGCTGGAATGCGCATCGGCCACGGCCCCCAGTGCCGCTGCGGCCAGCATCCCTGCGCCGCCATAGTGCTGCTGCATCCAGCCGACCCCCAGCGTCACGCCGGTCAGCATGGCGGCGATGAGCGCCGCCTCGCGCAGGCGCAGCGGCCCGCCCCGTCCACCCGGCGCCGGCAGTCTGGCTCGCCCAGCGGGCTCGCCCGGTGCCGCCTGGCCGGTGCGGGCGCGGAACAGACCGGCGCCGACGGCCACCAGCAATGCCGCCAGCGCGCCCGGCAGCAATGCCAGCGCAGCCGGCGGCGCCAGCGCCGACAGCATCAATAGCGCCAGGATCCACGTGGCGGCGGTCGACATCAGGGCACCGGCTTCACAGGCGGCCTGCCGCGCGGCGTCGGCGCGGGCGTGGGTCCCCATCGAGGCGATGGTCGCCGTGCTCGAGACGAAGCCGCCGAAGAACCCGGACACGGCCAGGCCCGTGCGTGGCCCGGCCACCCGCAGCGCCACGTGCCCGGCTGCCTGCATCAGCAGGATCAGCAGCACCAGGCCGACCAGCGATCTCGGGTTCAGCCCCCCCAGCGCGGCCACGGCGCCGGCCGGCATGACCGGCAACACGATCAGCGCGATCGCGGCCAGCCACAGCGCGTCCTGCAACTCGGCCGCACTCAGCACGCGGGTCGCAAAACGATGCAGCCGGGCACGCGCCGCGAGCAGCACGGCCAGTGCCGTCGCGGCGGCGGCCGCCAGCATGGGCTGCGGCACCGCCAACGCGCCGATCAGGCAGGTGACGACGAGTGCCGCCTCGGTGGTCATGCCGGGATCGCGTGCGCGGCTCTTCCAGTACGACATCGCGGCCAGCGCGGCCACCGCAAGCACCGCCACCGGTACCAGGCCCGGCATGTCCGCTGCGGCCGCCAGGGCGCCGGCGAGGCTGGCGACCATGAAGGTGCGCAGCCCTGCGGCGGCGCGGTCGTCGCCCTGGCCCTTGCGCCGCTCGCGCTCCAAGCCCACCAGCAGACCGGCGCCCAGCGCCACGGCCAGGCCTTCGGCCGCTGCGGGGAGTTCGAAGACAGGGGTCATCGCCGTTCCGTGTGACGCCGTGGCGTGCCGCCGGAGCCTGCGGCCTCAGGGCGTGACGCTGACGCCTTGCGCGGCAGGGCGCACGGCCCAGCCGAGTTCGTCCTGGATGCGCACACGCAGGCCGTCCATCGCCTCCGGGTCGCCGTGCACGACGTAGGTCTGGCGTGGTGCACGCCGGAATGCACCCAGCCAGTCCATCAGCTCGCCGCTGTCGGCGTGGCCGGAGAAACCTGCCAGATGGCTCACCGCCGCGCGCACCGGCACGTATTCGCCGTGGATCTTGACTTCGGTCTCGCCCGCGACGAGCCGTGCGCCGCGGCTGCCGCCGACCTGGAAACCCGGAAAGACGACGTGATGTCGCGCATCCGGCAGCATTGCCTTCAGGTGGTGCAGCACCCGTCCGCCGGTGGCCATGCCGCTGGCCGAGATCACCACGCGCGGGTAGCGCAGGCCCGTCACCCGGATGGATTGCTGTGCCGTGACGACCATGCGCACGCCCTCGGTCATCGTGCGGACCTCGGCATTCGAGATGCGCAGCAGCCTGCGGTGGCGCTTATACAGTTCGGTTGCCTCGATGGCCATCGGGCTGTCGAGAAAGATCGGCACGTCGTGCGGGATCGCACCCGCGGCCTTGAGGCGCTGCAGCACGAGCATCAGCGCCTGTGCACGACCGACGGCAAAACTCGGCAGCAGCACCGACCCGCCGCGCCGCACCGTGGCCTGGATGATCTCGCCCAGGCGCGCAGCCGAGTCCTCCTGGGGATGCCAGCGGTTGCCGTAGGTCGATTCGACGAGCAGCACGTCGGCCCGCGTGATCTTCTGCGGCGCGGGCATGAGCAGGTCTTCCGACCGGCCGAGGTCGCCCGAGAAGACGAGCGTCTCCTTGCGGCATTCGAGTGTCACGGCACAGGCGCCGAGCAGATGGCCCACGGGCGTGAGCGTGACCGTCACGTCACCGACCTTGAACGGCTGCAACGGCGCCACGGGCCGGATCCGGGCGATCGCGCGTTTTGCATCGGCCGTGGTGTACAGCGGCAGCGCCTTGGCGTGGCGCGAATAGCCGTACTTGTTGGCGCGACGCGCGTCTTCTTCCTGCAGGTACGCGCTGTCGAGCAGCAGCACCTCGGCCAGGTCGCGCGTGGCGGGCGAGGCCATCACCGGGCCTCGAAATCCGTGCTTGACCAGCGCCGGCAGGTAACCCGTGTGGTCGAGGTGCGCGTGGCTCAGCAGCACGGCGTCGGCACCGACCATGGCTTCCGACGGCGGTGCCCAGTTGCGCTCGCGATGGGCCTTGTAGCCCTGGAACAGCCCGCAGTCGAGCAGGATGCGCTGACCACCGAACTCGACCAGGTGCTTCGAGCCCGTGACGGTGTCGGCTGCGCCGAAAAAGGTGATTTGCATCAGGCAGGGGCGCCACGGCCGAGATCCTGCAGGGCGCCGGATTCGACGACCTGCACGCCGGGCGGCAAGGTGGCGACTGCCCGGAGCATGCCGCGTGCGACCGTCGCCGCATTGATCGGCCGCAAGCCCTTGGGAATCAGCGGCGCGAGCGGCGACGCGAGCGCGAGTGCGATGCGCTCGCCCAGGCGTTGCGGCTGGCCGAGCGACGCCCGGTCGCCGGCCAGCAGCGACGGGCGCGCGATCACGAGCGTTCCGAACCCGACCTGCGCCAGTGCGTCTTCCATCTCGCCCTTCACGCGGTTGTAGAACGTGCCGCTGCGCGCGTTGGCCCCCAGCGCGGAGACCACGGCAAAACGTGCCGCGCCGGCCGCTCGCGCGGCGCGTGCAAAGGCCAGCACGGCGTCGAAATCCACCGCGCGAAAGGCAGCTTGCGAGCCCGCCACGCCGATCGTCGTGCCGAGTGCGCAATAGGCGTCGCGTGCCGGCGGCAGCGGCGGCAGGGCGGCGAAGTCGACCACCGATGCGGTGCAGCGGGGCGGCAGATCGACGGGCCGGCGCAGCAGCACTTGCACCCGCCCGGCGCCAGGCAGGGCGCAGAGCTCGCGCACGAGTTCGCGCCCGATCAGTCCGGTGGCGCCGGCAACGAGGACGTCGTGGTTCATCGCAAGGCAGCCAGTGAAGGGACCGCGATCGTAGTGCGTCCACGCGAATCGGCACC
>JAHECD010000159.1:0-7145 GCA_024641945.1 Rubrivivax sp.
ACTTCCGTCAGGAATCGACGAAATGCCCGAAGTGCTTAATGGCGAGAGGAGACTGATGACGCAAGAACTCGATCTGACCGCCTGGATCGGCCGCACCGAGACCGCCACCGACCACATCGGCGCAACGCCGGTCAGGGCGTTGACCGCCACGCTCGATCATCCTGGCTTGGCCCTTGCCGAGGGCACGGCACTGCCGCCCCTGTGGCACTGGCTCTACTTTCTGCCGATGCATCGGCAAAGCGACATCGGTCCCGACGGCCACGCGCGCCGGGGCGGCTTCCTGCCCCCGGTGCCGTTGCCGCGGCGCATGTGGGCCGGCAGCCAGTTCGAATTCAGGCAACCGATCCGCGTCGGCGACGACGTGGTGCGCACCTCGACGATCGAAGACGTGTCCACCAAGCAGGGCCGCACCGGCTCGCTGGTCTTCGTCAAGGTTCGGCATGAACTGCGCGCCAACGGGGCTGCCGCGCCGGCGTTGATCGAGTTTCACGACATCGTGTATCGCGAAGCCAGGCGCCCCGCCGATGTCGACCCGCCGCCCACACCTGCGGCGGCCGATGCCGCGTGGCAGCGCGAGATCGTGCCCGACGACGTGCTGCTCTTCCGTTATTCCGCGCTGACCTTCAACGGCCACCGCATCCACTACGACCGGCGTTACGTCACCGAAGTGGAGGGCTATCCAGGACTGGTCGTGCACGGGCCGCTGATCGCGACGCTCCTGATGGACCTCTTGCGTCTGCACGCACCCGGTGCCGACGTGGCGGCATTCCGATTCAAGGCCTTGCGCCCGACATTCGATCTCCACCCGTTCACAGTCAACGGGCGGCCGGCCGACGACGGCAAGACCATCCGGCTCTGGGCTCGGGACCACGAAGGCTGGCTGACGATGGATGCCGTGGCCACGCTGCGCTGACGCGGCCACTCTCGGAACCCCGACCGCCATGCAACCGCTCAAGGGCATCACCGTCGTCACGCTGGAACACGCCATCGCGGCGCCGTTCGCCACCCGGCAGCTGGCAGACCTCGGGGCGCGTGTCATCAAGATCGAGCGCCCGGGCAGCGGCGACTTCGCGCGCGGTTACGACAGCCGCGTGCGCGGCCTGGCGTCGCATTTCGTCTGGACCAACCGCGCCAAGGAAAGCCTCACGCTCGACGTCAAGCACCCGGCGGCGGCGCGCCTGCTCGAGCGCCTCGTGCTGGAGAAGGCCGACGTGGTGGTGCAGAACCTGGCGCCCGGGGCTGCCGCCCGGCTCGGCCTGGGTTACGAACGCCTGGCCGCGCTCAAGCCCGGCATCATCGTCTGCGACATCTCGGGCTACGGCGACGACCCAGAGCGCCCCGGCCCGTACCGCGACAAGAAGGCCTACGACCTGCTGATCCAGAGCGAGGCCGGCTTCGTCTCGGTCACCGGCACGCCCGACGAACCCTGCAAGGCAGGCATTTCCATTGCCGACATCGCCGCGGGCATGTACGCCTATACCCACATCCTTGCGGCGCTGATGCAGCGCATGCAGACCGGCCAGGGCCAGCGCATCGACATCTCGATGCTGGAGTCGCTGGCCGAGTGGTCGAGCTTTCCGCTGTATTACGCCTTCGACGGAGCGGACCCACCACCCCGCAGCGGTGCGTCGCACGCCACCATCTACCCGTATGGGCCGTTTCCGGCCGGCGACGGCGGCAGCGTCATGCTCGGTCTGCAGAACGAGCGCGAATGGGTCCGCTTCTGCGAGCTCGTCCTGATGCAGCCCGCATTGGCGACGGACGCCCGCTTTGCCGGCAATGCAAGCCGAAGTGCTGCGCGCGGCGCCTTGCACGCATTGATCGTCGAGGCCTTCAGCGGACTGACCACGCCGCAGCTTGTCGAGCGGCTCGAGCGGGCGCAGATCGCGAATGCGCGTGTCAATACGATGCACGAGGTCTGGTCGCATCCCCAACTCGCGGCGCGCGGCCGCTGGCGAGAGGTGGGCACGCCCGCTGGCCCGGTGCCCGCGATGCTGCCACCCGGCACCTGGGACACCGGGCCGCGCATGGACCCGGTGCCCGCGCTCGGCGCGCACACCGAGGCCATCCTGCGCGAAATGGGCCTCGATACCGACGCCATCGTCAGCCTGCGCGGCGCCGGCGCGATCTGACGCCGCCGGCTGCGGACCCGACTCAGACGAACCGGAAGCTGATGCTGCCCAGCGGCCCGTAGTCCGCGTGCAGGTTGTCGCCTCGCACGGCGGTGGTCGGCCGCGTGAAGGAGCCGGCGAGCACGACGTCGCCGGGATTCAACTGCTCGTCGTGCGGCGCGATCTTGTTGGCGAGCCACGCCACGCCGTTGGCCGGATGGTTGAGCACCGCGGCGGCGACCCCGGTCTCCTCGATCACGCCGTTCTTGTGCAGCAGCGCGCCGACCCAGCGCAGATCCACGTCCATCGGCCGCACGGGCCGCCCGCCGAGCACGATGCCGGCATTCGCCGCGAAATCGCTGATCGTGTCGAACACCTTGCGCGGCGCCTTCGTCTCTCGGTCGAACTGCTCGATGCGGGCATCGATGATCTCCAGCGCCGGCGTCACGTATTCGGTGGCCGACAGCACGTCGAACAGCGTCGTGCCCGGCCCGCGCAGCGGCTTGCCCAGCACGAAGGCCAGCTCGACCTCGATGCGCGGCGCGATGAAGCGGTCGATCGGGATGTCGGTGCCGCTGGCGAAGAACATGTCGTCCATCAGCGGCGCGTAGTCGGGCTCGGTGATCTGGCTGGAAAGCTGCATCGCGCGCGAGGTCAGGCCGATCTTGCGGCCCTTGATCGTGCGGCCGTCGGCGATCTCGAGCCGCACCCATTCACGCTGGATCGCATAACCGTCGTCGATGGTCATCTGCGGGTAGCGGCCCGAGAAGTGGCGCAACGCCATGCGTGCCTTGCGCGCGTCGTAGAGTTCGCGCGCCAACGCTTGCAGAGTCTCTTTCGGCAGCATGGTCAGGAAGCCTTGTTGAACAGCGGATGCAGGTTGCCGAGCTTGGCGTCGAAGACCTCCGGGCCTTCGTCGACCTGCAGCGTGATGCCGAGTGCGCGTTTCTCCAGCAACGGCGCGCAGTGCAGGCGCACGGCAGCCGCCAGCGTTTCGCCGGCGCGCTGTTTCACCGCATCGCTGCGCCCACGGCCGAGGCGCAGGTTCAGGTACATGAAGCCGTGATCACCACTGCCGTCGGCCACCGCGTAGTGCGCTGCCGGGTAGGCCAGCACACGCACGCCGCCGGTCGGGAACACCGGCCGCCCATCGTCGCCCTGCACGGTCAGCATGGCGTCGGCCAGCGCACGGCACAGCGCGGTCAGGTCGGTGTCGGGTTCGACGTTCGGCGTGTAGAGGATGACCAGATGCGGCATGGGGATCCTTGGGTCAGAGTCGTGTGGCCACGGTGGTGTAACCGTCGGCGCGGGAGGCGACGGGCGCGGGCACGGCGTGGCCGGTCTGTGGCGTGACGGGAAAGACAGCGTTGATCTGGCCTGTGCCCGAAGCGCCGAAGTAGGGCGTCAGCACCTCGGCCCGGCCGTCGTAGTCGGTCCAGCCGAGGGCGCCCATCAGCATCGCGGTGTCGTGCATGAAACCTTCGCCATGGCCCTTGGCGGCGTACTCGGGCAGCATGCCGCAGAAGGTCTTCCAGTCGCCGCGCTTCCAGATCTCCACCACCTCGTGGTCCAGCGCCTCGAGAAACGGGCTCCAGACCTTGAAGGCATATTCCGGCGCGAGCCCGTTCTGCGCAAAACGGTGGCTCAGCGAGCCGCTGGCGAAGAAGGCCACCGTGCCGTCGTATTGTTCCTCGACCGCACGCCGCATCGCCCAGCCCAGGCGTGCGCTGTCGTTGAGGTAATGCGCCATGCACAGTGCCGAAACCGAGACGACCTTGAAGTGCCGGTCGGCGTTCATGTAGCGCATCGGCACGAGCGTGCCGTACTCCGGATTCAGCGTGGTGGTCTCGTGCGCCAGCGTCTCCACGCCCATCTGGTTGCACGCATTGGCCAGCAGGGTGCCGAGCGCCGGATTGCCGGGAAACTCGAACGCCATGTTGGCGATGAAGTGCGGCAGCTCGTTGCTCGTGTACAGGCCCTTGAATTGCGGCGCGCAGTTGACGTGGTAGTTGGCGTTGACGAGCCAGTGCGTGTCGAAGACGACGATCGTGTCGACGCCGAGCTCGCGGCAGCGCCGTCCGATCTCGACGTGGCCGTCGATGGCGTCCTGGCGCGTGCCCCTGCGTGCGCCTTCGAGCTCGCTCAGGTACATCGACGGTACGTGCGTGATCTTGGCGGCCAGCGCAAGCGTGCCCATGTCAAACGCCCCAGTGCGGAATGTGGTGCGACCCCAGCGACACCGCCACGTTCTTGGGCTCGAGAAAGACCTCGTAGCTCCACGTGCCGCCTTCGCGCCCCGTGCCGCTGGCCTTGGTGCCGCCGAAGGGCTGGCGCAGGTCGCGCACGTTCTGGCTGTTGACAAAACACATGCCGGCCTCCACGGCGGCGGCGACGCGGTGCGCGCGGCCGAGGTTCTCGGTCCAGACGTAGCTCGACAACCCATAGGCGGTGTCGTTGGCCTTGGCGATGGCATCGGCCTCGTCGTCGAACGGGATCAGGCAGGCCACCGGCCCGAAGATCTCTTCCTGCGCGATGCGCATGCGGTTGTCGACATCGGCAAAGACGGTCGGCCGGACGAAATTGCCCTTGGTCAGATGCGCCGGCAGATCGGGCGCAGCGAGGCCGCCGCACAGCAGCGTCGCACCTTCCTTCGGCCCCATCTCGATGTAGCTGCGCACCTTGGCCAGGTGCGCCGGGCTGATCATCGGGCCGACGATCGTCTTGTCGTCCAGCGGGTCGCCCACCGTGAGGCGTTGGGCGCGCTCGGCGAACTTCTTTGCGAAGCCGTCGTAGATCGACCGCTGCACCAGGATCCGGCTGCCCGCGGTGCAGCGCTCGCCGTTGTTGCTGAAGATCATGAAGATCGCGGCGTCGAGCGCGCGGGCGAGATCGGCGTCGTCGAAGATGACGAACGGGCTCTTGCCCCCCAGCTCCATGCTGAACTTCTTGAGACCGGCCGCCTGCACGATGCGGTTGCCGGTGACCGTGCTGCCGGTGAACGAGATCGCGCGCACGTCCGGGTGGCGGCACAGCGGCTCGCCGGCATCCTTGCCCATGCCGTGCACCACGTTCAGGACACCGGCGGGGATGCCCGCTTCGAGCGCGAGCTCGCCCAGGCGCGCGGCCGTCAGCGGCGACAGCTCGCTCATCTTCAGCACCGCCGTATTGCCGAAGGCGAGGGCGGGCGCCACCTTCCAGGTGGCGGTCATGAACGGGACGTTCCACGGGCTGATGAGCGCGCACACGCCGACCGGGTGGAAGAGGGTGTAGTTCAGGTGCGTCGGCGTCGGGTAGGTGTGGCCGTCGACACGCGTGCACATCTCGGCGAAATAGTAAAAGTTGTCGGCCGCGCGCGGCACGAGTTGCTTGCCGGTCTGCGCGATCACCTGCCCGGTGTCCATCGTCTCGGTGCGTGCGATCTCGGGCACGTGCGCCGCGATCAGGTCGCCGAGTTTGCGCATCAGGCGCGCACGCTCGGTGGCCGGCAGCCCGGCCCACTGGGGGAAGGCCGCTTTGGCCGCAGCCACAGCGGCGTGGACTTCCGCCTCGCCGCCGGCAGCCACCTCGGCCAGCACGTCCTGCGTGGCCGGGTTGACGGTCTCGAAACAGTGCTGGCTTTCGACGGCCTTGCCGTCGATCAGGTGGTGGATTCGCATGGGGTTTCCTCAGCGCCCGAAAAGGTCGTCACCGACGATGGTATTCACGAGCCTGCCGATGCCGTCGATCTCGGTCACGACCTCGTCGCCGACGTTCACGTTGACGACGCCGTCGGGCGTGCCGGTGAGGATCACGTCGCCGGCGCGCAGTGTCATGAAGCTGCTCAGGTATTCGATCAGGGCCGGGATGTCGTTGACCATGTTCGATGTGTGGCCCTGCTGCGTGACCTGCCCGTTCACCAGCGTGCGCAATGCCAGTGCGTGCGGGTCCGGCACGTCGGCCGCGTCGACGAACCACGGGCCCAGCACCGTGCCGCCGTCGCGGTTCTTCACGCGCAGGTTGGGGCGGTACCAGTTCTCGAGATAGTCGCGGATCGCGTAGTCGTTGCACACCGTGTAGCCGGCCACGTGCTGCATCGCATTCGAGCGCGGAACGCGGCACGCGGTGCGGCCGATGACCACGGCGAGTTCACATTCGTAGTGCATGAACTGCACGCCTTCGGGCCGGCGCGTGACGCCGCGGTGGCCGATCAGCGCACCAGGTGTCTTGAAGAACACCAGCGGCTCGTCCTTCGTCGTGACGGTCAGTTCCCGGGCGAGTTCCTTCACGTGATCGGCGTAGTTCAGCCCGAGCGCGATGACGGTGCCGGCCTCGAACGGAGGGAGCCAGACGACGTCCTGCTCGGCGAGCACACGGCCATCGGCCAGTTGCAGGCCACGCTCGCATGGCACGGCGGTGTGCAGGGCACCGGCATGGGCGACGCGGGCGGTCTTCATGCCGCCCCTCCTGTTGCCGCCGCCTCGGCCTGCAGGGTCGTCGTCAGGTGGCCGAGGGGCGGCATCGAGAACGTCACCGACTGGCCGACACGTGCCTGCGGCGCGCCATGGCTGCGCCCGAGCAGCAGCAGGTCGCCAGCTTGCAAGGTCATGAAGTCCGTGACATCAGCGATCAGATCGGCCACGCCCCGCACGCGGCCCGCCGTGGACCCGCGCTGGACGATCCGGCCTTCCACGCGGACCTCGAAATCGAGCGCGTCCGGATCCGGCACGGCATCGGCCGGCACGACTTCGCGGCCGAGCAGGCAGAACCCGTCACGCGCCTTGAGCCGAACCGACGGCCGGTAGTGGCTCTCCAGCGGCAGGCTCACGTCGCCGACCAGCAGGTAGCCCGCGACGAACCGCAGGGCAGCGCTTCGGTCCACCCGACACGCGGTGCGGCCGATGACGATGCCGAGCGATGCGCTCAACTCGAGCGCAACCGACCCGTGCGGCACGGTAACGGTCTCCGCGTCGAACGCGAGTGTGTGGCGCGGCTTGACCTCGACCACCGGCGCGCGCGGCGGGGACTTGTATGGCGGCTGATTCACGGCGTCGCCGA
>JAHECD010000159.1:7155-7847 GCA_024641945.1 Rubrivivax sp.
ATGAGCCGGGTCGTTGAGCAGCGCACCGACGACCACGCCGGAAAGGCGGAACGGCGCAACGTCGAATCGGGGCCACTGGGTTGACATGACGGTCAAATCACTAACATGTGAGCAATGTATTTGCTAACATATGAGTATGTCAAGCGCGCGGACCCGAACTGTCAAAGCTGCCAAGGCCGTCAAGGTGACGGGCCCCGAGTTCGGCCACCGCAACCTGCCCTTGCTGCTGCTGCAGGCCCGCGAGGTGGTGCTGGCCCGGTTCCGGCCGATTCTCAACGCGCACGGGGTCACCGAGCAGCAATGGCGCGTCGTGCGAGCGCTGGTGGAGCGTGGCACGCTCGAGCCGCGCCAGATCGGCGATGCATGCCGCATCTCGAGCCCCAGCCTGGCGGGGGTGCTGGCGCGCATGGAGGCACTCGGGCTCGTCAAGCGCGAGCGGCTCGCCGACGACCAGCGCAGGGTGCGTGTGAGCCCGACAGCGCGCAGCCGCGCGCTTGCAATCACGATGGCACCGCAGGTCGATGCGATCTATGCATCCATCGAAGCCAGCGTGGGGCGGCAGACCATCGACCGTTGTTATGCGCTGCTGGATGAACTCATCGCGACGCTGGCGGTGGCCGCCGATACCAGCCCCTCTGCCGATTAGCGGGGCGCAGATGGCGTCGGCGGGGCACAAAGGCGCGCAGCTGGGG
>JAHECD010000160.1 GCA_024641945.1 Rubrivivax sp.
AGGACGTCTGCATCGGCTGCGGCTACTGCAGCTACGCCTGTCCGTTCGGCGCGCCGCAGTTTCCGACCAACGGCACCTTCGGCTTGCGCGGCAAGATGGACAAGTGCACCTTCTGCGCCGGCGGCCCCGAGGCCAACGGCAGTGCGGCGGAGTTCGAGAAGTACGGCCGCAACCGCCTGGCCGAGGGCAAGCTGCCGGCTTGCGCCGAGATGTGCTCGACCAAGGCGCTGCTCGGCGGCGACGGCGACGTGGTGTCCGACATCTTCCGCAACCGCGTGCTGGTGCGTGGCAAGGGCAGCGAGGTCTGGGGTTGGGGCACGGCTTATGGCAAGCCCACCGCCGGTGGCGCCGCGCAACCCAAGACCGAGGGAACGAAGTCATGATTCGCACGCTCGTGATGACGCTGGCCGCATCGGCCTTCTTGCTGTCGGCCTGCGGCGAGAAGCCGCAGGCCGGCGCCAACAGCGCGCGCAAGTCCAACGTGCCGGCGTGGCAAGGCACCGACGGCAGCCCGTACGCGGCGGCCGGCTGGAAGACGGGCGACCAGGCCGCATGGGAGCAGCAGTTGCGCAACCGCGCGCAGGGGCAGAACGAGTACACACGCGCTGGTACGCCCTGACCCGTGGGCCTTGCAAAAGGAGCCGAGATGCAAACGACGATTCGAATCCTGAAGCGGGGCTGCGTGCTGGGCGCGTTGCTGGCATCGGGCCTGCTCGCGCTGCTGCCGGGCGTGGCGCTGGCGCAGGCCGCGCCGCCGGCCGGCTTCGTGGCACCGGCCGAACCGAAGCCCGACGACACCGAAGCCCAGCGCATCAAGAGCCAGCCGGGCAACAACGCGCCGTTCTGGCGCGCAGTGCGCGAATCCGGCAACCAGCCCGGCGTCACCAACCTGCCGGGTGCCGAGAAGGGCATGTTGATCCAGCCGCTGACGCAGTACCCCGGCTCGCGCGTCACCACCGCCGGCGAGGCTTGGCGCCAGGTGCGCAACAACTGGATCATTCCCTACGGCGGTGCGCTGCTGCTGATCGTGCTGCTTGCGCTGGCGCTGTTCTATTGGCGCAAAGGCCCGCTGGGCGCCGAGGGCAACGAGACCGGGCGTGTGATCGAGCGCTTCACGCCCTTCGAGCGCGCGGCGCACTGGGCCAACGCCACGGCCTTCGTCGTGCTGGCGGTGTCCGGCATCGTGATGGCCTTCGGCAAGTTCTTCCTTCTGCCGGTGATCGGCAGCACGCTGTTCGGGTGGCTGAGCTACGCATTGAAGACCGGCCACAACTTTGCCGGCCCGCTGTTCGCCGTGTCGCTGCTGATCGTCATCGTCACCTTCGTGCGTGACAACATGCCGGCCAAGGGCGATCTGACTTGGCTGATGCGCATGGGCGGCATGTTCAGCGATCACGAAGTGCCGTCGCCACGTTTCAACGCGGGCGAGAAGGTCGTCTTCTGGGCCGGTGTCTTCTTGTTCGGCCTGCTGTCGGTCGGGTCGGGCCTGGTGCTCGACAAGTTGTTGCCCGGCCTGGAGTATCTGCGCGGCGACATGCAGGTGGCCCACATGATCCATGCAGTGTCGGCGGTGCTGATCGTCGTCGTTTTCATGGGCCATATCTATCTCGGCACGATCGGCACGCGGGGAGCGTTCAAGGGCATGAGCACCGGCTATGTCGACGAGTCCTGGGCGCGCGAGCACCATGAGCTCTGGTACGACGACGTGAAGGCCGGCAGGATTCCGGCGCAGCGTTCAGCCGAGACGCCTCCGGCGCTCGGCCCGGTCACACCGCAGGCCTGACCGCACGTTCAACCCCTGTATCCCATTGGAGTCCCGCATGACCTCGCGCATTGCCTCCTGGAGCCTCGCTGCCGCTGCCCTGATGACTGCCGGCGGCGCCATCGCCAAATTGCCGGCGCCTTCCGACGACGCCAAGGCCAAGGCGGCCGAGGCCGCCGCCAAGGCCGCCTGGGGCGGAAAGGTGGCGGGCTATCAACTCTGCCAGTCCCAGGACCGGGTGGCCGCCCGTTACCTCGCTGAAGCCAAGAAGGCAGGCAAGGAGCAGGCGCCCGCTGCGACACCACCGTGTGCCGATCCGGGGCCGTACGTGGCCCCGACGATGGCTGCTGCGCCAGCAGAGACAGCGTCGGCACCCAAGAAATAGCATTCGGGCATCATTCGGGCCATGCCTCCGCGCCCCGCCGACCACCCCACGCCGAAGACGGCGCATCCAGCCGCCATGCGGCAGGCGGTCGTCGGTGCGCCGCGTCTCACGCAGGCCCGCTGCGAGTTGCTGCGCGAGATCCGCGTCGTCGACGAATACGGCGAGCACCGCAGCATCCAGATTCCGTCCGAACGGCCGCTGACCGTGTTCGTCGACAAGCGCGAACTCGTGACGCTGATGACGCTGGGGGCGATTCCCGAACTGCTGGTCCTGGGCTACCTCTGCAACCAGCGCCTGGTGTCGAGCATCGGCGAGATCGAGTCGATCACGGTCGATTGGGATGTCGGTGCCGCCGCAGTCAAGACCCATGCCGGAATCGTCGACTTCGAGCGCAAGACCGAGCGCCGCGTGGTCACCACCGGCTGCGGCCAGGGCACGGTTTTTGGCGACGTGATGTCGCAGGTGGATGCGCTCGTCTTGCCCGATGCGCAGGCCGCGCGCATACGTCAGAGCACATTGGCCCGCATTCTCGAGACGATGCGCCAGCAGGACAGCATCCACCGCAAGGCCGGTTCGGTGCACGGTTGCGCCTTGTTCGAAGGGGCGGAGCTGCTGATGTTCATCGAGGATGTCGGCCGCCACAACGCGATCGACACCATCACCGGCTGGATGGCGCTGCACGGCATCAGTGGCGCCGACAAGACGATCTACACGACCGGGCGTCTGACCAGCGAGATGGTCATGAAAGCGGCGCACATCGGCGTGCCGATCGTCGTGTCGCGCAATGGCGTCACGGCGATGGGCCATGAACTCGCCACGCGCCTGGGCATGGCGCTGTTCGGGCGTGCCGCGAACCGGCACTTCCTCTGCTACACCGGCGCCGAGCGATTCGACTCCGAACCCGAGATCCGGCCTGCCAGCGTGCGCGTGGTGTCGGGCTGAGCGGCCCGCGCGCCGGCAGAGGCCGTGCCGCGCAGCAGCTTCAGCCCGCGGGCTTGACCTTCGGCACCCGGCCCATCAGGTAGAACTCGTCGTTCGGCCGCATGCCGGTGAGGTTGGCCATGCGGTTGCTCAGGCCGAAGAAGGCCGTGATCGCGCCGATGTCCCAGATGTCCTCGTCGGTGAACCCGTGGGCATGCAGCGCGCGGAAGTCTGCGTCCTCGATCGACGCGGAATCGTTGCAGACCTTCATCGCGAAGTCGAGCATCGCGCGCTGGCGCGGCGTGATGTCGGCCTTGCGGTGGTTCACGGCCACCTGGTCGGCCACCAGCGGCTTCTTCTCGTAGACGCGCAGGATCGCGCCATGCGCGACCACGCAGTACAGGCACTGGTTGGCGGCCGACGTCGCGACAATGATCATCTCGCGCTCGCCCTTGGTCAGCGCGCCGTCCTTCAACAGCAGGGCGTCGTGGTACGCCATGAAGGCGCGCCACTCGGCCGGCCGGTGCGCCAGCGCGAGGAAGACATTCGGCACGAAGCCGGCCTTGTCCTGCACCTCGAGGATGCGCGTGCGCAGGTCGTCGGGCAGGTCCTTGAGTTCGGGCACCGGGTAGCGTGAGATCGCGGTCATGGCTGTGGTCTCCTTCAGGTTCTGAACTGCATCGCATGCAGGCGTGCATACAGCCCTCCGCGCGCCAGCAGTTCGGCGTGGGTGCCCTGCTCGACGAGGCGGCCCGCGTCCATCGCCACCACGCGGTCGGCATGTTCGATCGTCGACAGGCGGTGCGCGATGACGAGGGTCGTGCGGCCGCGCATCAGGCCGTCGAGCGCCGACTGCACCGCGCGCTCGCTCTCGCTGTCGAGTGCCGAGGTCGCCTCGTCGAGTATCAGCACCGGTGCGTCCTTGTAGATCGCCCGGGCGATGGCCAGGCGCTGGCGTTGGCCACCCGACAGCTGGCCACCGTTATGGCCGATGACGCTGTCGATGCCCTGCGGCAAGGTGCCCACAAAATCGAGCAGGTTCGCGCCGCGCAGCGCGGCCTGCACACGCTCGCGGTCCACCGTCGCGCCCAGCGCCACATTCGCCGCGACGCTGTCGTTGAAAAGCACGACGTCCTGGCTCACGAGCGCGAACTGGCGGCGCAGCGAGCGCACGTCCCAATCGCGCAGCGGCACGCCGTCGAGGGCGACTTCGCCCGCGGTCGGCTCGACGAACCGCGGCAGCAGGTGCACGAGCGACGACTTGCCCGCGCCGGATGGCCCGACCAGCGCCACCGTCTCGCCGGCCCGCACGTGCAGCGTGAGGCCGTCGATGGCCGCCGACTGGTCGTCGCGGTAGCGCAGCGAGACACCACGCAGCTCGAGCTCGCCGCGCGCGCGCTGGGCGGTGTGCGTGCCGCCGTGTTCGGCGGGGCTGGTCTCGATCAGCTGCACGCCGCGCTCGATCGCCGCCAGGCCGCGTGTGACGGGGGCCATCACGTCGGACAGGTGCTTGATCGGGCCCACCAGCATGAGCATCGCCGTGATGAAGGCAACGAAGCTTCCCACCGTGGCGCCGCCGGCGCCGCTCTGCCACAGCGCCACCGAGATGACCGCTGAAAGTGCGACGGCGGCGAGCAGCTGGGTCACCGGCGTCATCGTCGCGCTGGCGACGGTGGACTTGAGCATCAGCCGGCGCAACAGCTCGCCCGAGGTGCCGAAGCGCTGCGATTGCGAAGGGGCCGCGTCGTGCAGGCGCACGATGCGCCAAGCCAGAACGTTTTCCTCCACCACGTAGGCCAGCTCGTCGGTGGCGGTCTGCCCCGCCACCGTGAGGCGGTGCAGGCGCTTGCCAAGCGTGCGCATCACCACGGCCACGGCCGGAAAAAGGATGGCCACGAAGAGCGTGAGCTTCCAGTTCAGCCAGAGCAGGTAGACCAGCAGCGCCACCAGCGTGAGTGAATCCTTCGCCAGCGTGAGCAGTGCGCTCACGAGCAGCGTGGCCCCCTGCTGCACCTCGTAGACGAGCGTGTTGGTGAGGTTGCTGGCCGACTGGCGCGTGAACAGGGCCGGCTCGGCGCGCATCAGGTGCGCGAACATCGCCTGGCGCAGGTCGAAGACACCCCGGTTGGCGGCCCACGCCAGCGCGTACTGCGCGACGAACCCGGCGGCGCCCCGGATCGCGAAGAGCGTGATGATCGCCAGCGGCACGAGCCAGAGCGGCAGGCCGCGCGCGGTGAAGCCCTGATCGAGCAGCGGCTGCATCAGTGCCGGGATCAATGGCTCGGTGGCCGCACCCACCAGCGCCGCAGCGCCAGCCGCCGCGATGCCCCGCCGCCCTTGGCGGAAATACGGGGCCACGCGCGCAAAGCGCTCCATCATCGAGGACATGGCCAGGATTATCGCGGCCGTGTCCGACAGGGCCGCCGCGGGCCGTTCTCTAGAATGTTCGCCATGTGGACACGACGACGATTTGCCGCCGCCCTGGGCGGCGCTGTGGGCGGGCCAGCGTTTGCGCAGTTCCGGCTCGACATCTCGGGGGTCGGCGCGACCCAGATTCCCGTGGCCGTGGCCCCGTTCCGGGGTGAGGGTGTTGGCAACCTTGCCCTTTCATCCGTGGTGCGTGCAGACCTCGAGCGCAGCGGCGTTTTCCGCACGCTCGCGCCAGCGCAGGCGCTCGACGAGCGCAGCCTGTTGCCCCAGCAGGAGTTGCGCAGCGCTGGCGCCGACGCACTGCTCGCGGGCTCGATGGCACGCCTGGCGGACGGCACTTTCGACGTGCGCTACAAGCTGTGGGACGTCGTGCGCGGACAGGAGCATCTGGCGCGGGCCACCACCGTACTGCCCGGCGACCTGCGGCTCGCCGCCCACCGCATCGCCGACGAGATTTTCCAGAAGCTCACCGGCGACCGAGGTGTGTTCGCCACCCGCATCGCCTATGTCACCAAGTCGGGCCGGCAGTTCCAGTTGCACATCACCGATGCCGACGGCGAGGGCGGGCAGGTGGCGCTGACGAGCGGCGAGCCCATCATCTCGCCGGCCTGGTCCCCCAACGGGCGCGAGCTGGCCTACGTGAGCTTCGAGACCCAGAAGGCGGTGGTCTGGGTGCAGGACGTGATGACCGGCAAGCGCTCGCAGATCGCCAATTTCCGCGGCAGCAACAGCGCGCCTGCGTGGGCGCCGAGCGGGCGCGAACTGGCCGTGACGTTGTCGCGCGACGGGCCGGCACAGCTTTACGTGATCGGGCGTGACGGCGGCACGCCGCGGCGCCTGACCTCCAGCAGCGCCATCGACACCGAACCGGTGTTCACGCCCGACGGCCGCCTGGTGTATTTCGTCAGCGACCGCGGCGGCGGCCCGCAGATCTACCGCGTGCCCGCAGCGGGCGGCGCGGTCGAACGGGTCACATTCACCGGCAGCTACAACATCAGCCCCGCCATCAGCCCGGACGGCGCCGTGCTGACCTATGTCGCACGCCAGGGATCGACCTTCCGCGTCACCACGATGGATCTCGCCAGCGGAACCTTGCAGACGCTGACCGACACGAATGACGATGAAAGCCCGAGCTTTGCCCCGAACGGCCGCATGCTGCTGTACGCCAGCCGGGCGCAGGGCCGTGACGTGCTGATGACCACCACCCTGGACGGCAAGATCAAGACCCGCCTGCTTGCCAGCGGCATCGACATGCGCGAGCCGGCCTGGGGCCCGTTCGGCCGCTGAAACGCACCGCACCGACAGACCTGCACCTGCTAAAGACTGGAGATCCCATGAGATTCAACATTGTCCGAATCGCCACTTCGCTGGCGCTCGTTGCCCTGCTGGCCGCGTGCGGCTCCACCGTCAAGCTCGACGAGACGCCGGTCGAGACCCGTACGCCGACTCCCGTGGCAGGGGCGGACGGCGCCGGTGCCGCTGCCGGCGCCGGTGGATCGACCGCACCCGTGCCGCAGTCGCAGGTCACCACCGTCAGCGTGGCGCAGGCGGCGGCCGCCGCCGCGCAGGCTGCCGGCCGTGTGATCTATTTCGATTTCGACAGCTTCGTCGTGCGCGACGACGCCCGCTCGATCGTCGAGGCGCATGCCAAGGCCCTGGTGACGAACAAGGCGCGCCGCTTGGTGCTGGAAGGGCACACCGACGACCGCGGGGGCCGCGAATACAACCTCGCGCTCGGACAGAAGCGTGCCGAGGCGGTGGCCAAGGCGCTCACGCTGCTGGGCGCCGCCGACAGCCAGCTGGAGGCCGTGAGCTTCGGCAAGGAACGCCCGGCGGTGCAGGGCAACGACGAGGCCGCCTGGGCCAAGAACCGGCGTGTCGAGTTGAGGGACAAGTCGTGACGGCAGCCGCGGGACCTGTCGTGCCGCAAGTCGCTCGCCCGCCGATGCGTGCGGCCCTGCGGTCCGGCTTGATTGCGGGCCTGCTGGCTCTGGGTGCTGTGGGTGCGCAGGCCGGTATCTTCGATGACGAGGAGGCGCGCAAGGCGATCCTCGATCTGCGTGCCCGCATCGCCGCCAGCGACGAAGCATCGAAGGCGCGCACCGCCGAGCTGGCGGCCACGAACGCGCAACTGTCCGAGCAACTGCAGGTGGTGCGGCGCAGCCTGCTCGACCTGAACGCCCAGCTCGAGGCGCTGCGGGCCGATATCGCGCGCCAGCGCGGCAACGACGAGCAGCTTGCTCGTGACGTTGCCGAACTGCAGCGGCGCCAGAAAGACATCACGCAGGGGATCGACGACCGCATGCGCAAGATCGAGCCGCAGAAGGTGGCG
>JAHECD010000161.1 GCA_024641945.1 Rubrivivax sp.
GTCCGGCTTCCGTGATCACCAGCCGCGAGTAGAAGTCGCTCCAAATCAACTTGTCGATCTCCACCAGGGGCCGCGCGCCGGGCGAAACGACCACATGCACGGGCTTCATCGACAGGGATTGCCAGCCGATCAGCTCGCCGCCATTGCGCTGCGCGGAATCGCGCTCGTTGACCTGCACGTCGGCCAAGAGCACGTCGCCCCGTGCGACGAGGGACAGGCCCTGCGGCCGGACCTTCAGGTCCAGGTCGCCACGCAGGCCGACTTCGGCGCGGCGCAATTGCACGGGCAATTCGGCGCCGAAATACGGCTCGAAGGCGTGCGCCGGCAGCCGTTCGGCATTCACGCTGCCACGCCACGCGGGCGGGTCGAGGGTGACCGCACCACGCGCCTGCAAGCGGCCCGGTGGCTCGGCGGGTTCGCCTTGCACACGCGGTAGACGCACCTGCGCGGCCAGGTCCATGCGTGCAGCCTTGTTTCGCAACGGCCAATCGAAGCGGTCCAGCCCGATACGCAAGCCGTCGATCCGCATGGCCAGCGGCGCCTGCGCAGAGACCGCGGCGTCGCGCCAGTCCACCGAGCCGCCGTCGACGCGCATCGGGCCGATTTCTGCCTGCCAGTCTGTCGGCCTGTTGGAGGATTTGGCCGAAGGCACGGTCGGCGCAGCCGGCGCGGTCGATGCTGTCGCCGTGGCCCAGGCCTGCACGTTGAGTCGCCCATCGGTGCCGCGCTGCAGGCGCACCACCGGCTGCCTCACGCCCACGCTGCCCACCGACATCCGGTGCGCCAGCATATCCGCCCGCGCACCCTGCACAGTCAGGGAGGCGACCTGCAACGCGGGCTGCCGCTGGCCCGGCTCCGTCACACGCAAACCGTCCACCTGCAGGGTGTCGGCCGTCACCACGCTGCGCGCCGGGTCGCCCGCGCTGCCAGCCGCCCACTCCAACGTCGCCTGCAGCCGGGCGCGGCCTTCGATCGCCGGACGCAAAGCGTCGCGAAGGTAGGGTGCGGCGGCACCCAGCACCACCTTGTCCAGCGTCACCTTCAGATCGGCACGACGATCGGACACCTTGCCGGCAAGCTCGAACTGCGCCACCGCGCTCTTGCCGGCCATCAGGCGCGCCTGGGCCTCGACGGGCACCTCGCCCGCAGTCGGCCAGCTCACGCTCCCGATGGACGCGTCGAACGGCTCCGTGGCCAGCTCCACCGCCGGGCGCACGGCGGCATCGCTCCAGCGGACCTGGGTGCCGCGAAGTTGGACCCGCCCGGTGGTGACCTGCCAGCCCCTCGCCTTGGCCTGTGCAGTCCTGGGCATGGAGGCCGCCCCCTGCCCAGCGGGCGCAGATGCCGACCCCTGGACGGATGCTGCAGAGCCCGGCGCAGCGGCTGCGGTCGTAGGGACCGGCGCGTATCCCGGCTTGGATGCTGCCGCGGATGCCGGGCCCCCGGTCGTGCCCGCGCCGTCGGCCAGACGCTGCCATTCGAGGCCCCCGCCCGCATCGCGCCGCACGTCGGCCTGCAGGCCAGAGAGCGTGACCGCTCCGAGCGCGACCTTGCGCTCGAACGGGCGTACCTCGGCCAGATCGACCTCGAGCTCGCCCAGGCCCAGCATGGGTGCACCAGCGGTGTTGTCCAGTGCCAGCCCGCGCAAGGACGACTTGCCCCGCAGCACCATGCGCGCAGGCTGGCCCGGCGGCTGGGCGAACTGCACCGTCAGTGCCGCCGCAAACCGCCCACCTTTCGGGCGCAGCGGCAGCTTCGGCGGCAGGTAGGCCCAGAAACGCGACAGGTCGAGATCCTTCACGTCCAGCGCCATTTCGGTGGCGCGGTCCGTCGAGAAAGGCAAGGTGCGTCCACGCAGATCGACCGGGCTGCCGTCGAATACGAACGTCAGGCGCGGTTCCACATGCACGGCAATATCGTCCGGCAGGTTGCTCACGAACGGCACCGCGAGCTGCAACGCGCCGACACTGTGCCGGCGTTGCACCGGCCGGTCGTCGAACTGCAGTTCGCCGTCGTGCAGTTGCACATTGAAGACCGCAAACCTGGCCGGCTCGTCGCCTTCGGATGCGGGCTCTGCGGGCATGGCGTCAAGGCGGGCGAGCACGTCGTCGAAATCCCAGCGCTCGCCGGGCAGGCGCGCGACACGCAGTTTCGGCGCGTCGATCTCGATCGCCTCGATCACCGGCGCCAGGCGCAGGATCGACCGCGCATCCGCGTCCACGTGAATCCGCGACACCTCGAGCTGGGGCGGCGCAGACACGTCAGACGCTGCCGCGGCCACCGACAGGCCATGCAAGGTGACCGACAGCGCCCAGGGCGAGAACTCCACCTTCTGCACCCGCACTTCGCGCCCGAGCATGGCACTGCCGCGCGTCTGCAACTGCGACTGCACGATCGACGGCAGGGCGAGCCAGGCCAAGAGCACCAGCGCGACCAGGGCCACGACGGTGCCCATCGTCCATTTCATCGCACGCATCTGCATCGCACGCATTCGATTACCAGCTTCTGCACACCGTCACATGGTGCCCGCATCGATGAGGGCCGACAATCGGTTCCGCTCCTGCACAATCATCGTCTGCGATCCATACCGGAGGCTCGGTTGAACGAAATGTTTCTGTCGCTGGGCATCAACGGTTGGAAACCGTTCGTCACGGCGCTCCTCTTGCCACCCACGCCATGGATCGTGCTCACCTTGTGGGGAGCCCTCTGGCTGCGCCAGCGGCGCCCGGCGGGCTGGCTCCTGGTGATGTTGTCGTGCCTGGGTCTGTGGTTCGGTGCCTCCGCAGCCGTGGGCGAAATGCTCGCGCGCACCCTGCTCATGCCGCCGCCAACGCTGACGCCGACACAGATTGCTGCGCTGAAGCAGGAAGCTTCCGCGCACACCGGTGAAACCGCGATCGTCGTGCTGGGCGGCGGGCGCGAGGTCCTGGCGCCGGAGTACGGCATCTCCAACCTCTCGCCGGAATCGGTGGCGCGGCTGCGCTACGGACTGTGGCTGGCACGCGAGACCGGCGCGCAAGTGGCCTATGCGGGCGGCGTGGGCTATGGCGCCGTCGGCGGCGCGCCCGAAGCGGAAATCGCGGCGCGCATCGCTTCCCAGGAATTCAACCGCCAGATCAAGTGGACCGAAACACGCTCGCGCGACACACGCGAGAACGCCACATTCACGGTCGGCATGCTGCGCCCGCAGGGTGTCAAGCACATCGTGCTCGTCACCCACGGGACCCACATGCCCCGGGCGCAGCGGGCCTTCGACGACGCAGTGCGAAACAGCGGCGGCGGCATCACGGTGGTCGCCGCACCCATGGGCATGGCTCGGCCGACCGATGTGCCCTGGCTGCGTTGGCTGCCGTCGGGCGACGGCCAGCAACGGGTGCGCGCCGTGCTGCGCGAGTGGCTGGGGCGCGCGGCCGGCGCCTAGTCGGCGGGCGGCTGGACGCACACGTCAGAACACGAGCGCGGCGACGAACAAACCAGTCATCATGAAAACGATGACGACCTTGGCCACCATGCCGGCCATGATCCCCAGCCAGGTCGCCATGCCCACCTTCACGGCGTGCCGCTGGTCGCGTCGCGCGACGTACTCGCCGATGGCCGCCCCCAACAGCGGCAGGAAAAGCACGCCGACGATGCCGGCAAAGAGCCCCGCGACCGTGCCGAGCGATGCACCGATCAGGGCCTCGCGGCTGGCACCGACCTTGCGCGCGCCGAGCAGTCCGGCCGCGTAGTCGAGCGCCCACCCGATCAGCGCAAGCACGCTGGCCGCCGCCACGATGCCGGCGCCCACGCGGGTGAACCCATCGATCCACGCGCCCAGGATGATGCCGGCCAGCACCAGGCCGGTACCCGGCAGCAGCGGCAGCACCGAACCGGCAATGCCGACCACGATAAGCAGCGCGCTCAGGATCCACAGCAACGTATCGGCCATTGGCTTGCATTGGGCCCATCGGCCCCCATGTGACGCACACTCCGGTCTGGAGCAATGACGCTCCGGTACCGATAGACGAGGATCGTACGATGATGAAGCGTTGGCTGGCGGTTTCCCTGTCCCTTGCGTTGGTGGCCACATTGGCGCCCGATCTGTCGGAAGCCAAGCGCCTGGGCGGTGGCCGCCCCTTGGGGATGCAGCGCCAGATGCCCGCACGAACACCGCCGCAAACGCCTCCGGCACAACCTGGCGCGCCGGCCCCCGCGTCCCCGAATGCCACCAATCCCGCCACGGCCGGCGCCGCAGCGGCGGCTCCTGCCGCTGCGGCCGGCAAGCGCTCCTGGCTCGGGCCGATCGCCGGCCTGGCTGCCGGGCTGGGTATCGCCGCGCTGCTGAGCCATTTCGGTCTGGGTGAAGGCATGGCGAACATCCTGATGTTCGCGTTGCTCGCGCTGGCTGCGGTCTTCTTGATCCGCATGGTCCTGAGCCGCCTGGGTGGCGCACAGCCGCGTGTGGCCACGGCCGGCGACGGCGCCAGCCGGTCTGCCTGGACCGAGGCACGGCCGTCGCCAGCGCCCCGCGTCGACCCGGCGCCGATGCAGCGCGGCGCTTCCACGGCATCCGATGCAGCGCCGGTGTCCGTGACTGGGGTGCCGCTGGCGCCCATCGGGGCTGCGGCCGCTGGTGACGCAGCCACCACGGCCCCGATCGCCACCGGCCCGCGGTTGCCGTCCGACTTCGACCTGCCGGCCTTCGAGCGTGTGGCCAAGATGATCTTCATCCGCCTGCAGGCCGCCAACGATGCCGGCGATCTGGACGACCTGCGCGAATTCACCACACCGGAGATGTTTTCCAACATACGGCTCGAACTGCAGGAGCGCGGCAGCGTCGCACAGGCCACCGACGTCGAGCGCGTGGATGCCGAAGTGGTCGACTTCGTGCAGGAGTCGGCCCGACAGGTTGCCAGCGTGCGCTTTCACGGCCTCGTCAGCGAGGAGAAGGGCGCCCCCGCGGTTCCATTCGACGAAGTTTGGCACCTTGTGCGCCCGGCGGACGGCAGCCGCGCGTGGGCGATTGCCGGTATCCAGCAGCCGGCTTGAGACGCCCCGCGCGGTCTTCGATCCCCTGCGGGGGCCTTCGGGCCCCCGTTTTCATGGCGCCTGACAAACCTTTGAGATGATGCTGCGGTGATCCCTGCCGAGCTGCTCGCCGAACGCGCATTCATGCGCCTGTGGCTCGCCCGCATCGCCGGCGTGAGCGCCAGCCAGATGATGATGGTCGCCATCGGTTGGCTGATGTACGACCTCACACGCTCGGCCTGGGACCTCGGGCTCGTGGGCCTGCTGCAATTCATGCCGTCGCTGGCGCTCGTTCTGGTGGCCGGGCACGTGGTCGACCGGCACCACCGTGCACGCATCGTCTCGGCCTGCCTGGCGGTGCAGACGCTGGTCGCGCTGCTGCTCGCCGCCGGCCCGATGACCGGCGTGCCGCAGCGCACATTGCTGCTGGCGCTGTCGGTCGTGCTGGGCGCCGTGCGGGCCTTCCAGATGCCGGCGCAGCAGGCGCTGGTGCCCCTGCTCGTGCCTACGGTGCTGCTTCCACGCGCGATGGCGTTCAGCTCGATGGGCCTGCAGGCCGCGATCATCGCCGGGCCGGCGCTCGGCGGTGTGCTCTACGTGGCCGGTGCGCGCACCGTGTTTCTCGTCTGCGCCACAGGGTTTGCCACCGCCGCCGCGCTCTGCGTGCGGATCCGGCATGCCGACCCGCCACCCGGCGCGCCGGCCACCCTGAAGACGGTGCTGGCCGGTGTGCATTACGTCGGTCAGAACAAGGTGGTGCTCGGTGCCGTCACGCTTGATCTGTTTGCGGTATTGCTCGGCGGCGCAACGGCGTTGCTGCCGATCTTCGCGCGCGATGTCCTGCACGTCGGCCCATGGGGCCTGGGACTGCTGCGCGGTGCGCCGGCGGCCGGTGCACTCACGTTGTCGCTCCTGCTCACGCGTTGGCCGATCACGCGCGGCGCCGGCCACAAGCTGCTCGCGGCGGTGGCGGTGTACGGCGCGGCAACGGTCGTTTTCGGGCTGTCGACGAGCTTCTGGCTCTCGCTCGCCTCGCTCGCCGTCACCGGTGGTGCCGATATGGTGAGCGTGGTCGTGCGCCAGACCCTCGTGCAACTGGAGACACCCGATGCGATGCGCGGGCGCGTCAGCGCCGTCAACTCGATGTTCATCGGTGCCTCCAACCAGCTCGGCGAGTTCGAATCCGGTGCCACCGCCGCCTGGTTGGGCCCGGTGGGCTCGGTGCTGATCGGTGGCATCGGCTCGATCGTGATCGCGGGCTTGTGGCTGCGCCTGTTCCCGTCGCTGGCTCGCCGCGACCACCTCGTCAAGCCGGCGCACTGATCCACGGGTCACGACCGCTTTTCCTTTGCGCGCATCTGGCCTGCGCGTCCGCGCGCCTTCCATTCCGAGCGCTGCTGCTGGCGCTCGAGTGCGCTCATCGTGTCGCGTTGCGCCTCGCGCTGCAATTTGCGGAAGCTTTGCAGGCGCCCAGGGAGCACGCCGCAGCGCACCGCGCAGCCGGGCTCGGCCAGGTGCCGGCAATCGCGAAACCGGCATTGCGCCGCATACCGTGCCACGTCGTCGAAGACCCCATGCAACGCACCCTCGTCGGCATCCAAGCGCAAGGTGCGCAGGCCCGGCGTGTCGATGATGCAGGCACCGAGCGGCGTGACGTGCAGCGTGCGCGTGGTGGTCGTGTGGCGCCCGCGGCCGTCACCAGCGCGCGTGCCCCCCGTGTCCTGCAGCGCGGCGCCGCACAGCGTGTTGGTGAGCGTGCTCTTGCCGGCGCCGCTGGAACCCAGCAGGACCGCCGTGCGGCCGGCGCCCAGCCACGGCGCCAGGGCCTGCGCGGCGCCGGGCGCAAGACCGTTCACCGCCAGCGCCGGCACCCCGGACGGCAGCGTCGCATCCACATCGCGCAGGCGGCGCGACACGTCATGGCACAAGTCGAGTTTGGTCAGCACCACCACCGGGTCGACGCCGGCCAACCGCACGAGCGCCAGGTAACGCTCGAGGCGGCGCAGGCTGAAGTCGTGGTCAAGCCCCATCGTCAGCAACGCGGTATCCACATTGCTCACGATCACTGCGCGCTCGACCTTGTCGCGGCCGTCGTGCAGGCGGCGGGCGATCTGCGTCATCGGCGGCAGCCTACGATGCACCCACCATCTGCCCCACGTGTCAGGCGCAGCCAGCACCCAATCGCCCACGGCCAGCGCATCGGCCGCGGCATCGAGCTCCTTCAGCAGGCGCGGCAGCGCGCGCGCCGGCACGTCATCGTCGCCGTCGTGCAAGCGCACGTGGTCGCGCTGGACTTCGATCACCCGACGCAACCACTGGGGTTCGTCGGCCTGCGGTATTTCACTCAGGGTCTGCAGCAGCGGCTGCGTGAGGCCGATGCGGCGCAACCGGTCCAGCCGGGCCGGGTCGAGCGTCGACGGGTCGGGATTCTTCAAATCATGGTTCAGGTCGTTCATTGGCATTCCGAATGGCGGCCGCACAAGGATGCGGCCCAGGTGCCTTGCGGCACGGGGCGGATCGATTCGGGTGCGGGGTAGCGCGGCCGCCGAGCGCAGGGCTCGAGTCAGCATGCAGGGGTCACGGCCGGCCTCGGGGGGCCGGCGGCGATGTCGTCAGGCCAGGGCGGCGCTGCGAACCCACGCGAGGGCAAGGGCAAG
>JAHECD010000162.1 GCA_024641945.1 Rubrivivax sp.
TGGACGATCTGGGCATCGCCAGCCTCGAACAACTTCCTGAACTTGACGCGATGGGGGAGGGCGTGAAGTCGCTTGCCGACATCGACGACCCGCAGACCAGTCTTCTGGGCGCGGCACAGGCATCGTTGTTGCCGGATGTTGCGATCGAAAGCCCGGACGTCGGTGCTGCACCCCTAGCTGCATCGACCGACGCAGAGTGTGCCGCTGCGGATGGTTCTGCAGAAGAAGTCGTCTCGGCTGGCGTCGCAGTTGACGGCAACGTGGCCGCGGAGCCGCCAGCCTCCGACGAAGGCGCCCATCCCCATGACCTACAGATGCCGGCCGATGCCGGTACACCGCCACCGCAGGACGATGCGAACCATGAACCCCAACGAGCCTGAATCCGACGTGGCATCGATCTTGACTCCCCCGGACGGTGCCGAGGCCCCATCCGTCGTCAAACCGCGCCGGCGGAGGACACCCAAGGCCGCCATGACCGACATCGCTGCCGCGGCGGACGTGTTGCCGTCCGCGCCGGCACCGGGCAATCCCGAAACGGCACCCGAGACTCCATCGAGCGCCCCGACACTCGTCGAGCCGGAGGTTGCGAAGCCGTCCGATGCCTATGTCGCCGACGCCATCGACTCAAGTCCCGAATCGACGGCGGACACCACAGCGCACGTTGTTGGAGCGGAAGACGGCACAACGGAAGGCGAATTGCCCGCAGCCGAAACGCGCAGACGGCGCAATCGAAACCGCAGACGTGGGCGGCGTGGCGCGGAGCGTGCCGAAGGTGGCAGTGTCGAGGGGGCCTCCGAAGAGCGCGACGACTCGGCGGGACCTGCGCAACCTGCTGCTCCCGTGCCCGAGCTCCCACCGGCCGACGTGAACGAGGTTTTTGCCGAGGTCGTTTCCGGGGTGTTCGATGCCGAGGATTCCCGGCCTGAAGGGCTGCCTGTTGCCGAAGTTTCGGTCGAGGCGCCCAAGCGCGTTTTGGCCGCAGAGCCCGATGCGCCGAAGCTGCACAAGGTGCTTGCGCAGTCGGGTGTCGGCTCGCGCCGCGACCTGGAGCAGATGATTGCCGAGGGACGCGTGGCCGTGAACGGCCAGGCTGCGCATGTGGGTCAACGCATCTCCTTCGGCGACCGCATCAGTGTCGACGGCAAGCCAGTGCGGGTGCGCATTGCACCGCCGCCGCCTCGAGTGTTGGCCTATCACAAGCCGGTCGGCGAGGTCGTCACGCACGACGACCCGCAAGCACGACCGACGGTATTCCGTCGGCTTCCGCGGATTCAACAGGGCAAGTGGCAGTCGGTCGGGCGCCTGGATATCAATACCGAAGGGCTGCTCTTGTTCACCAATTCCGGTGACCTGGCGAACCGCTTGATGCATCCTCGCTTCGGTGTCGAGCGTGAGTACGCCGTGCGGGTACTCGGTACATTGACCGAGGACGAGCGCGCCCGTTTGCTCGAAGGCGTGGAGATCGAAGGGCAGTCTGCGGCGTTCCGCAGCATCGAGGATGGCGGCGGCGAGGGCGTGAACCACTGGTATCGCGTCGTCATCACCGAAGGCCGCAATCGCGAGGTGCGCAGATTGTTCGACGCGGTCGGCAAGGCGGTGAGCCGTCTCATCCGAATCCGCTATGGCTCTGTCGTGTTGCCGCGCGGCCTCAAGCGTGGCGTTTGGGTCGACCTCGGAGCGGAAGATGTCAAGACTCTTCGGCAGGCCACGGGCATGCCACGTCGCGACGGAGCAGCCACAGGCAGCGAGGAAGAGCGCCGTGGGCGGCGAGGCGGACGTCGAGGCCCCAAGGGCCGGCGCGACGCAGATGAGCGCGGCCCGGCGAGCGCAGGGCGCGGCACAGCACCCGACAACCACGGCGATGGTGATTTCGACAGCGATCACCATGGTCCCATCCCGAATCCGCTTCAGCAGACCTTTGACCGCCGTGCCATCCAGCAAGCCCGCAAGCAGCGCGAGTATTCCGAGGATGGGCCGATCCCGAACCCGCTCCAACAGACCTATGACAAACGGGCCCTGCAGGGCGACCGCCAACCGCGACGTGAACTCGACGAGGACGGGCCCATTCCCAACCCGCTTCAGCAGACCTACGACCGCCGATTCACACAGGGGCCCAAGGGCTTCGGCACAGGCGGTGGCGGTGGGCAAGGGGGCGGCGGCGGACAGCGCGCGAGGCGCAAGCCTGGCGCGGGCGCTGGCGGTGGCGGGCAACGTGCGGGCGGTGGGGGCGGCGGCGGGCAGCCGGATCCGATGCGCACCTCGGTCGGCTACATCGGCGGCGATGCGTTTCTGAAGAAGGCCCGTGGGGGCGGCAAAGGTGGCCGTGGCGGCAAGGGCGGTGGCAAAGGCGGCGGCGGCGGCGGGCGCGGACGCTGAATCGACGCCGATCGCGGGCTAGAATCTAAAGCTTTGCCAAGTCATTGATTCAGGAGAACTTTTCATGGCCATCGAACGCACGTTGTCGATCATCAAGCCCGACGCCGTGGCGAAGAACGTCATTGGGCAGATCTACGCCCGATTCGAAGCCGCCGGCCTCAAGATCGTGGCCGCGAAGATGGCGCACCTGTCGCGCGGCGAGGCAGAAGCCTTCTATGCCGTACACAAGTCGCGGCCTTTCTTTAGCGACCTCGTCAGTTTCATGATCTCCGGCCCCGTGATGATCCAGGCGCTCGAGGGCGAAGGCGCCATCGCCAAGAACCGCGAGTTGATGGGGGCGACGGACCCGAAGAAGGCCGACAAGGGCACCATCCGTGCTGACTTTGCCGACAGCATCGACGCCAACGCGGTGCACGGCTCGGATGCGCCCGAGACCGCTGCAGCCGAGGTCGCGTTCTTCTTCCCCGGCATGAACGTCTACAACCGCTGACGCGGGCGGGCGACGGGCCGGTGGTCCATCTTCTCGGATTCGATCTCGACGGGCTGGTCGCGTATTGCGAAGGGCTGGGCGAGAAGCGCTATCGGGCCGTCCAGCTGTACCGTTGGATCCACCAGAAGGGGGCATCGGATTTCGGTGAGATGTCCGACCTGGCCAAGTCCCTTCGGTCAAAGCTGGCGGAGCATGCGCAGGTGTGCGCGCTTCCGGTGTTGTCCGAGAAGGTGGCCGCCGACGGCACGATCAAATGGCTTTTCGACGTCGGGGGCGGCAATGCCGTCGAGACGGTTTACATCCCCGAAGCCGACCGGGGCACCCTTTGCATATCGTCGCAGGCGGGGTGTGCGGTCGGGTGCCGGTTCTGTTCGACAGGGCACCAAGGCTTCAGCCGAAACCTCGAGTCGTTCGAGATCGTGGCCCAGCTCTGGTTCGCCGAACACCGGCTGCGCGAGCGCCTGCATCTGCCCGACGGTCAGCGTGCGATCGACAACGTGGTGATGATGGGTATGGGCGAGCCGCTGCAGAACTACGCCGCACTTGTACCGGCACTGCGCACGATGCTCGATGACCACGCTTACGGCCTGTCGCGCCGGCGCGTGACGGTTTCTACATCGGGCGTGGTGCCGATGATCGACCGCCTGCGTGAGGATTGCCCCGTTGCGCTGGCGGTGTCGCTTCACGCTCCGAACGACGTGTTGCGCGACGATCTTGTGCCACTCAATCGCAAGTATCCGATCGGCGTGTTGATGCAGGCCTGTGCAAACTACCTGAGTGCAGCTCCACGCGACTTCATCACCTTCGAATATTGCATGCTGGACGGTGTGAATGACACGCCCGCACATGCGCAGGAGTTGGCTCGGCTGGTCGCAGGTCGCGGGCCGCTGTCCGATGTGCGGGTCTCCTGCAAATTCAATCTCATTCCTTTCAATCCATTCCCGGCTTCCGGGCTTCACCGCTCAGCGCCCGATCGTGTGCAGGCCTTTGCCGGCATCCTTCAGGCTGCGGGGATCGTCACGACGGTGCGCAGGACACGTGGCGACGACATCGACGCGGCGTGCGGGCAACTGGCAGGCGAAGTCCAAGACCGGACCGATGCACCGCGACGAATGGCGCGCACGCCGATCCCCATCCAACCGGTCGCACAGGAGAACGCTCGATGAACCTCTTTCCGTGGTTCGTCCGGGGGCAGATCTGCACGGGTATGTTGGTGGCGTCGATGCTGGCCAGTTGTGCCGGCCCTTCCGGCTTGCGTCCGGATACGCCAGACATCCGTACCGAGTCCGACCAGACGAACGCAGACAGGCGGGCTCGCACACGGCTCGAGCTCGCGTCGGCCTACTTCGCGCGCGGACAGCTCTCGACTGCGCTCGACGAGGTCAAGCTTTCGCTTGCGGCTCAACCCGATCAACCCGACGCGCTCAACCTGCGGGGCCTGATCTATGCCGCCATGGGTGAAAAGCGGTTTGCGGAAGACAGCTTCAGGCGTGCCATGGCGGTTGCACCGCGCGACGCCGATACGATGCACAACTTCGGCTGGTTCCTGTGCCAGGACGCTCGCTATGCCGAGGCCGACGCCCTGTTTGCGCAGGCAGTCGAGCAGCCACGCTACCGGGGCGTCACGCGCACGCTGCTGGCGCGAGGAGTGTGTCAGGCGCGGGCCGGTCGCTGGGTGGAGGCCGAAGGCACGCTGTCGCGGTCGTACGAACTGGATCCGTCGAACCCCGCGACTGCGTACAACCTGAGCGACGTCCTGTACCGGCGCGGGGAGTTCGAACGGGCGCGTTTCTACATGCGGCGTGTCAATGCACACGCTGACCAGTCCAACGCCCAGACGTTGTGGTTGGCTGCGCGAATCGAACATCGCTTGGGCAACGTCATCGGCGCGCGCCAACTCGGCACCCAGTTGCGTGATCGCTTCCCGCAGTCGCCAGAGGCACTGCTGTTCGAGAAGGGCCGATTTGATGAATGAGTCGCAGGGCGACGAGGGCCGTACACAGTCTTCTGCCGCCGACGTCGCGGCAGACAGCGGTAACCTGAGCGCAGGCGCGATGCTTCGGGCTGCGCGCGAACGCCAGGGCGTTCATATCGCCGTACTCGCCGCGGCGATCAAGGTTTCGCCGCGCAAACTCGATGCGCTCGAGGGCGATCGCTATCAGGAGTTGCCCGACACGACTTTCACGCGCGCATTGGCCCAGACGGTCTGCCGCGCCTTGAAGATCGATGCACAACCGGTGCTTGCCAAATTGCCTCAGTCAGGGCCGGCGCCGCTCGACCAAGTGAGCTCGGGACTGAATACGCCCTATCGCGAGCGGCCTGGACGGTCCGACCTGACCAGCAGCATGCCGCCACGGCCGTTGCTCTGGGCGGGCGCTGCCTTGCTCGGCGCTGCCGCACTGATTGCATTGCTCCCGGCTCGAACCTGGAACTTCTTGGGCCGAAGCGCCCCGGAAAGCGTTGCGGGATCGTCGGAGGGGGCGCTGCCAGCCGTGCAGCCCGATTCAGGGATGGCCTCCGCGCCAGCCACCGCGATGTCTGCCATGCCTGCGGCATCGGCGGCATTGGCGCTGGATGCCGCCAAGCCGCCTGCTGCAGAGCCCAGCGTTGAAGTCGTGCAGAACGTGCCTGCGGCAGCGGCACCGGAGGTCAGCTCCGCAGTGGCCTCGCGCGGCGCCACGCTCACCGCTACGGACGCCTCGTGGATCGAAGTGATCGATGGATCGGGCCAGACCATCTTTTCGCGGGTGGTCCAGCCAGGCGAAGCGGTCAGCCTCGATGGGGCGTTGCCCCTTCGGCTGAAGATCGGCAATGCCCGTTCGACTCAGCTCGTCTTTCATGGGCAGCCTGTCGATCTTGAGGGCTTCACCCGCGACAATGTGGCCCGTGTCGAGCTGAAGTGAGAACGACCACCGTCATGTCTTCGCAGGCCAACCCACTTTTCATCGAACCGGCCGCCACCGCCGCCCGACGGTCGCGGCAGGCGCGCGTGGCCTGGGGCGATCGTGTGGTCACGATCGGCGGCGATGCGCCCGTTCGGGTGCAGTCCATGACCAATACCGACACGGTCGATGCCATCGGCACGGCGATCCAGGTCAAGGAACTGGCACAGGCCGGTTCGGAGCTCGTGCGCATCACCGTCAATACGCCAGAGGCGGCGCAGGCGGTGCCGTACATTCGCGACCAACTCGATCGCATGGGCATCGATGTCCCGCTGATCGGCGACTTCCACTACAACGGCCACACGTTGCTGACGGAGTATCCGGCGTGCGCTGCGGCGTTGAGCAAGTACCGCATCAACCCCGGCAATGTCGGCAAGGGGCGCAAGCGCGATGCACAGTTCGCCCAAATGATCGAGGCGGCGATCCGCCACGACAAGGCCGTGCGCATCGGCGTCAACTGGGGCAGCCTCGACCAGGAACTCCTGGCGTCGATGATGGACGAGAACGCTTCACGCGCCCATCCGTGGGACGCCAAGCAAGTGATGTATCAGGCGCTCATCGAGTCGGCGCTGCACTCCGCGGGCGAAGCGCGCGAACTGGGCATGAATCCTGACCAGATCATCATCAGTTGCAAGGTCAGTGGCGTGCAGGATCTGATCACGGTCTACCGGGCACTCGCCCGTCGCTGCGATCATGCGCTGCACCTCGGCCTGACTGAAGCTGGCATGGGTACCAAGGGCACCGTGGCGTCGGCCACATCGCTTGGCGTCCTGTTGCAGGAGGGCATCGGCGATACGATCCGCGTCAGCCTGACTCCGCAGCCCGGCGAGGCGCGCACGCAGGAGGTTCTGGTTGCGCTCGAGATACTTCAGTCTCTCGGCCTGCGAACATTCAACCCGAGCGTGACCGCATGCCCGGGATGCGGACGCACCACGAGTACGACCTTTCAAGATCTGGCCAAACAGATCGACGACCATCTGCGCGCGATGATGCCCGTATGGAAGGCGCGATATCCCGGTGTCGAAAACCTGAAGGTCGCCGTCATGGGCTGCATCGTCAATGGTCCAGGCGAAAGCAAACATGCCGATATCGGCATCAGCCTGCCGGGTACCGGAGAAACCCCTGCGGCGCCCGTCTTCATCGACGGAGAAAAGGCACTCACACTGCGAGGCGAAGGCATCGCGCAGGAATTCCACAAGATCGTCGAGAGCTATATCGAACGCCGGTTCGGATCGGTGACGGCCGCGCATTGACGCATCGCCGGCGCTGATATCTGCAGTCTCGCTTCCCGATCTCCTTGGCGCCCTGGCGCCCCATCACCATGTCCCAGCAAACCCGTGCCGACAAGGCACCCCCCGCAGCGCTGCGTGCCGTGAAGGGCATGAACGACATCCTTCCGCCAGAGTCGGCGCAATGGGAGTGGTTCGAACATACCGTCAGAGCGCTGATGCGTCGTTATGCGTATCGCAATGTGCGCACGCCTATCGTCGAGCCTACGCCGTTGTTCGTGCGCGGGCTCGGCGAAGTCACCGATATCGTCGAGAAGGAGATGTATTCCTTTGCCGACAGCATGAACGGCGATCAGCTCACGTTGAGGCCCGAAAACACGGCCGGTGTCGTGCGTGCAGCGATCGAACACAACATGCTCTACGACGGCGGCAAGCGCCTCTTCTACATCGGCCCGATGTTCCGGCACGAGCGACCGCAGCGCGGGCGCTATCGCCAGTTTCACCAGGTGGGTGTCGAGGCGCTGGGCTTCGCCGGCCCTGACGTCGATGCCGAAGTGATCCTCATGGCGCGCTCGCTCTGGCGCGACCTCGGCCTGACCGACGTCCGCCTG
>JAHECD010000062.1 GCA_024641945.1 Rubrivivax sp.
TTTCACGGTCGTGATCGGCGTGATCCTCTTCGCCGCACTCGGCAAGGACCCCGTGCGCGGCCTGCAGATGTTTTTCTTCGAGCCGATCAAGAGCGGTTATGCGTGGACCGAGATCGCCGTCAAGGCCACGCCGCTGGTGCTGATCGGGCTCGGGCTGTCGGTGTGCTACCGCTCCAACGTGTGGAATATCGGCGCCGAGGGCCAGTACGTCGTCGGCGCGATCTTCGCGGGCGGCGTGGCGATGCAGGCGGGCGCCGGCACCGGGCGCTGGATCGTGATCGCCATCGTGCTCGCGGGCATCCTGGGCGGCATGGTGTGGGCCGGCATCGTGGCGCTGCTGCGCGACCGCTTCAACGCCAACGAGATCCTCGTCAGCCTGATGCTGGTCTATGTCGCCGAGATGGTACTGAGTTACCTCGTGTATGGCCCGTGGAAGGACCCGAAGGGCTACAACTTCCCGCAGACGATCACGTTCGATGCGGTGACGAAGATCCCGAAGCTGATCGAGGGCTCGCGCCTGAACGTCGGCGTGCTCGTCGCGTTGGCGGCCGCCGGCCTGGGCTGGCTCTTCCTCTTCCGCACCTACCAGGGCTTCCAGTTGCAGGTGGGCGGGCTGGCGCCGGCAGCGGCCCGGTATGCGGGGTTTTCGTCGCGGCGCGCGCTGTGGACGGCCCTGCTGCTGTCGGGCGGGTTGGCGGGCCTGGCCGGCGGACTCGAGGCTGCGGGGCCGCTCGGCCAGCTCACGCCCTACGTGCCGGCCGGCTACGGATTCGCCGCCATCATCGTGGCCTATGTCGGCCGGCTGCACCCGGTGGGTGTGGTCTTCTCGGCGATCCTGATGAGCATGTTCTACATCGGCGGCGAACTCGCCCAGTCGCGCCTGGGCCTGCCCAAGGCCCTGACGGGCGTGTTCCAGGGCCTGCTGCTGTTCACGCTGCTGGCCTGCGACACGCTGATCCACTACCGCATCCGATGGCAGCGCGTGGCCCACGCCGCGGCCGTGAAAGGGGCCTGAGATGGACGGCTTCGCACTCCTCGTCGCCGCCACGCTCAGCGCCGGCACCGTGCTCGCGATCGCCGGCCTCGGCCTGCTGATCAACGAGCGCTCGGGCATCGTGAATCTCGGGGCCGAAGGCATGATGCTGGTGGCCGCGATCACCGGGTACGCCACCGCGGTGCACACGGGCAGCGACACACTCGGGTTCCTCGCAGGCATGGGCGCCGGCGCGCTGCTTGCCGCGGCCTTTGGCGTGCTGGTGATCTGGCTCAATACCAACCAGTACGCCACCGGGCTGGCGTTGTCGCTGTTCGGCGCCGGCTTCTCGGCGTTCATCGGCATCCCGTACACGCAGGCCAAGCTCAGCGACCGCATGCACTTCGAGATCCCGGGGCTGGCCGACATCCCGTTCGTCGGCCCGGCGCTCTTCAGGCACCACCCGATGGTCTACCTCGCGGTGCTGCTGGCGTTCGGCATCGGCTGGTTCCTTTACCGCTCGCGCGCCGGGCTGGTGCTGCGTGCGGTGGGCGAGTCGCCCGAATCGGCGCATGCGCTGGGTTATCCGGTGCGCCGCATCCGCCTGGCCGCGGTGGTGGTGGGTGGTGCGCTGTGCGGCCTGTCCGGCGCCTACATCTCGGTGATCTATACGCCGCTGTGGGTCGAGGGCATGGTCGCTGGCAAGGGCTGGATCGCACTCGCACTCACCACGTTCGCCACCTGGCGCCCGGCACGCGTATTGCTCGGGGCTTATCTGTTCGGCGGCGTCACGATGCTGCAGTTCCATCTGCAAGGTGAAGGCATCCAGATCCCGAGCCAGTTCCTCAGCATGTTGCCGTACGTGGCCACGATCGTCGTGCTGGTGCTGATCTCGCGCAACGCGTCGTGGATCCGCGCCAACATGCCGGCGTCGATCGGCAAGCCATTCTTCCCCGGGTCGTGAACCCATAATTCAACGCTTCCTCGAACACCCCCACAGGAGAGAGAGTCCATGTCGCATCCGTCCAAACGTCGTCTGATCAAGCTGGCCGGCTGGTCCGCACTGGCCGCCACCGCCGCGCTCGTGGGCTGCGGCAAGAAGGAAGAACCCGCGCCAGCGCCGGTGGCCGCAGCGCCCGAGGCCGCGTCGGCGCCGGCGCCCAAGCCCGAGCCGCTGAAGATCGCCTTCGCCTACGTCGGCCCGGTGGGCGACGGCGGCTGGACCTTCGCGCACGACAACGGCCGCAAGGCGGTCGAGAAGGAGTTCGGCGACAAAGTCGTCACCAGCTTCGTCGAGAAGGTGCCCGAGGCGGCGGACGCCGAGCGTGTCTTCCGCGACATGGTCGGGCAGGGCAACAAGCTGATCTTCGGCACCACGTTCGGCTACATGGAGCCGATGCTCAAGGCCGCGGCCGACGCCAAGGACGTGAAGTTCGAGCATGCCACGGGCTACAAGACGGCCGAGAACATGCGCACGTACGACTCGCGCACGTACGAGGGTGCGTACATGGCCGGCGTGATCGCCGGCGCGATGACCAAGACCAACACGCTCGGCGTGGTCGGCTCGATCCCGATCCCGGAGGTCATCCGCAACATCAACTCGTTCACGATGGGCGCGCAGAGCGTGAACCCGAAGATCAAGACCAAGGTGGTCTGGGTCAACGAGTGGTTCAACCCGCCCAAGGAAACCGAGGCCGCCACCGCGCTCATCAACGGCGGCGCCGACGTGCTGATGCAGAACACCGATTCGCCCGCCGTGCTGAAGACCGCGCAGGAGAAGGGCAAGCGCGCCTTCGGCTGGGACAGCGACATGTCGGCCTACGGCCCGAAGGCGCACCTCGGCTCGGCCGTCATCAATTGGGGCCCGTACTACATCAAGGCCACACGCGACGCGCTCGAGGGTACCTGGAAGGGCAACGAGCAGTCGTGGTGGGGCGTGAAGGAAGGTGCGATCGACTTCGTCTCCGTCGCCGAAGACGTGCCGGCCGAGGCCAAGGCCAAGCTCGATGCCGTGAAGGCCGGGCTGAAGGACGGCAGCTTCGTGATCTGGAAGGGCCCGATCGTCGGGTCGGACGGCAAGGAGATCCTGGCCAAGGACGCCGTGGCCGACGACAAGTTCCTCGGCGGCGTCAACTTCTACGTCAAGGGCGTCGAGGGCAAGGTGCCTTCGGGCAAGTAGGGGATCGAGAGGCCGTGGAACGCCGCCGCGCAGCACCTGCACGGCGGCGTTGTCGCTTCCGCTCCGACGGTCCGCATCAACGGCTGCGATGAAGATCCTGGTCACCGGCACCGCCGGCCGCATCGGCGCGGCGATACGCCACCGGCTCGCACACGATGGCGAGGTCGTCGGCCTGGACCGGCGCCCGTCGCCGCACACCGACGTCGTGGCGGACATCACCGATGCCGCCGCGCTGCGGGCCGCACTTCGGGGCGTCGGCGCTGTCGTGCACACGGCCGCACTGCACGCGCCCCATGTCGGCCAGTGCAGCGACGCGGAATTCGAGGACGTCAACGTCGGTGCCACTCGGACGCTGGCACGCCTTGCCGCCGAGGCGGGTGTGCGGCGGTTCGTCTTCACCAGCACGACGGCGCTGTACGGCGCCGAGGGTGCGCATCCGGAGGGCGCCGCGTGGGTGGACGAAGACACCGTGCCGCGGCCGCGCACCGTGTACCACCGCAGCAAGCGGGCGGCGGAACGCTGGCTCGAGGCGTTTGCGCCGCACGCGGGCATGGCCGTGACCGTGCTGCGCATGTCGCGCTGTTTTCCCGAGCCCGCGCCCTTGATGGCCGCCTACCGGTTGCACCGGGGCGTCGACGCACGCGACGTGGCGGATGCACACGCCCTGGCGCTGCACGACACGGCGCCCGGTTGCCGTCGATTCGTGATCTCGGGTGCGACGCCGTTCGAGCGCGCCGATACCGGCGAACTGCTGCACGATCCCGCAGCCGTGTTGCATCGGCGGGCGCCGGCACTCGTGCAGGCCTTTGCCCGCCGCGGCTGGCCGCTGCCGGCGTCGATCGACCGTGTCTATGTCGCCCGCCGTGCGATGCAGGTGCTGGGTTGGCAACCGCGCTTCGGCTTCGACGACGTGATCGCCGATGCCGATGCCGGCGCGACTGTCGTGGTGCCGGTGCAAGCTGCGGACTGCTGCTCATGACCGCGGAAAGGTCCGGAGCCGATCTCGACTGGTGGTATCCGGTGGCCGCAGCGCAGGCGCTGCGCGACGCGCCGCTCGGCGTCGAATGGATGGGCGAAGCGATCGTGCTGTGGCGCGACGCCGGCGGCGTGCCGGTGGCCTTTACCGACCGATGCCCGCACCGCGGCGCGCGGCTCTCGCTCGGCCGCGTGCACGGTGGCCTGCTCGAATGTGCGTATCACGGCTGGCGCTTCGACCCGGCGGGCCGCTGCGTCGCGGTGCCAGCCGTGCCGGCGTCGACACCACCGGCCGGGCATTGCGCCGAGCACTGGCGTGTGCAGGACGCACATGGTTTGTTGTGGGTGGGCGCCGCTGGTGCGCCGGATACCGCCCCCCATGCGCCACCGTCGTTCGTCGGCCTGCCGTCGCGCGAAGTGGTGTGCGGTCCGTACGACGTGGCCACGAGCGCGCCGCGTGTCGTCGAGAACTTTCTCGACACGGCGCATTTCGGCTTCGTGCACGAGGGCTTTCTCGGCGAGCGTTCACAGACCGCGGTGCCCGACTACACGGTACAGGCCGATGCCAGCGGGCGCCCCGGCGTGCCCGCCTACCGCGCGTGGCAGCCGCGCTCGAGCAGCGCCGCCGTGGCCGGCGGGTGGGTCGATTACCGCTACCAGGTGCTCGGCCCGTCCTCGGCGTTGCTGGTCAAGCAGGCCGAGGGCGATGGCACGACGGAGGCCTACGCACTCTGGGTCTGCCCGCTCTCGCACGAGAGTTGCCGTGTGTGGTTCACGCTGTTCACGAGCGACACCGTTCGCGGGGCCGATGAACTGCGCGCGTTCCAGGACCTCATCTTCAGCCAGGACCGGCCGATCCTCGAATCGCAGCGTCCCAGGCGCCTGCCATCGGTGCAGGATGAACGGCATGGCGCCGCCGATCGGCTGAGCGTGGCCTATCGGCGCTGGCTGCAGGCCGCAGGGGTCACGTGGGGGTTGGCTGAATTCTGAGGCTCACCCGCGGCGCAGGCGCACCACACCGCGAGTGAGGCTGTCACATCTTCTTCGCGGCCTTGTGGTGCGCGCGCGGCTTGGCCATGCCCACGACCTCGAGCTTCACGTCGGCCACGCCGGAACGCAGCATGCCGATGCGCGACGCGGCCGCGCGCGACAGGTCGCCCACACGGTCGGGCGTGGTCGGGCCGCGGTCGTTCACGCGCACGACGACGCTCTTCTTGTTCTTGAGGTTCGTGACCTTGACGCGGGTGCCGAAAGCCAGCGACTTGTGCGCCATGGTCAGCGCATTCGGGTCGAAGCGCTCGCCACTGGCCGTCTTGCGGCCGGCGAATTTGCGGCCGTAGTAGGCGACCTTGCCTTCGCTCGCATCGGCGGCGGGCGCTGCGGCGGGCGCCGTGACAGGCGCCGCGGCAGGAGCGGGCGCTGCGGCCGATGCCGGCGCGGACGCCGGTTGCGCCAGGGTGGACATTGAAAATGCCAGCGCGGCGGCCGCGATGGCGATGAAACGTGTGGACATGAAAATTCCTCCGGAGTTTGATGATCATCGTGCCGGGCCGTTGCTGCACTCGGCGGTCGCGATTCTGCACGTGTCGGTTCGGCGCCGCCAACCCGGGGTGGCGGACGGCCTCATCGTTGGCAGAATCGACGTGAAACCCTGGAGCCCGCCGATGCCCCCGAACCTCGACCAGATCCCGCGCGAGCGCTTGCCGGCGCTGCTGCGCACGATGCCCAAGGCCGAACTGCACCTGCACATCGAAGGCTCGCTCGAGCCGGAGCTGATCTTCCGCCTGGCGCAGCGCAACGGCGTGACGCTGCCATATGCGAGCGTCGAAGCGCTGCGCGCCGCGTATGCCTTTACCGACCTGCAGAGCTTCCTCGACATCTACTATGCCGGCGCGAGCGTGCTGCTGAAAGAGGCGGACTTCTTCGACATGGCCTGGGCCTACTTCGAACGCGCGGCGGCCGACCACGTGGTGCATGCCGAACTCTTCTTCGACCCGCAGACCCACACCGAGCGCGGGGTGCCGATGGAGACCGTGATCGTCGGGCTGGAACATGCCTGCCGCCGCGCCCATGCCGAACTCGGCATCAGCGCATCGCTGATCCTGTGTTTCCTGCGTCACCTGAGCGAGGAAGCTGCCTTCGCGACGCTGGAGCAGGCCTTGCCGTACCGGCGCCATTTCATCGGCGTCGGGCTGGACAGCAGCGAGCGCGGGCACCCACCGGAGAAATTTGCGCGTGTGTTCGCGAAGTGCCGCGATCTGGGTCTGCACGTCGTGGCCCATGCGGGCGAGGAAGGCCCGCCGGCGTATATCGAGTCCGCGCTGGACGTGTTGAAGGTCGAGCGCATCGACCATGGCGTGCGCTGCGTCGAGAGCCCTGCGCTCGTGCAGCGCCTGGCGCGCGAGCGCATGCCGCTCACGGTGTGCCCGCTGTCGAACGTCAAGCTGTGTGTCTTCGAGACGATGGCCGGGCACAACCTGCCCGCGCTGCTCGACGCGGGCCTGTGCGCCACCGTCAACAGCGACGATCCCGCGTACTTCGGCGGCTACATCAACGAGAACTTCATCCAGACCTTCGAGGCGTTGCCGCAACTGAATGCGGCACACGCCTGGCAACTCGCCGCCAACAGCTTCGAAGCGAGCTTTGTGCCGGAGGCCGACAAGGCAGCCTGGCGGCACGAACTGGAGCGCGCGTTCGAGGCCGAGCAGCCGCGCTGACGCTGCCGGGCCGACGACCTACTTGACCTGCAGCCGGTTCAGATACTCGACCAGCGCCAGGATCCGCGTGCGTACGTAGGCCTGCGCGTTGTAGTTCACGTCGACGTAGTACTCGGCGGCCTTGATGTTGTATTCCTGGCCCCAGATGGGCATGTCGCGCGTGCCGTGGCTGGCGCCTGCGCCTTCGATGACCTCGTAGGCGCGCGCCATCGGGAAGATGCCGCCATTGCGCTTGCTCATCGTCGTCAGGTCGGGCGGCGTGCGCTTGAGCACGTCGACGTACGGCCCGCCGCCCTTGCCGTCGGTCGCATGGCACACGGCACAGTTGTTGTCGAACTCACGCTTGCCGAGGTCGGTCGGCGGTTGCGCTTGCACCGCCGAACCTGCGACGGCCAGCCCCATGACCCACAGCGCATTCCTTGCAACATTGGCGTTCATGATGATCTCCTATTGCCGGAGGCGCCGGCCCTGTCGGAACAAGGCGCGACCCTCTGCCCGGAGTCTGCGCGGCGAAGGCCGCGTGGCGTTGAGGACGGTCAATCCCCGGCCCGATGGGGGGTCGCAGCGCCCGTGCGGCACAGGCCCCGGGCGTTCGAACCTCGACGTTCATGCGGCCGTGCGCTCCAGGGCCGAGGCCAGCGTCGGGGCGAGCGGCCCGAAGGCATAGGCATCCATGCCCAGGTCACCGAACGTCTGGCTGTCGTGCAGGCGCAGCGCGGCCGTGTCCCGGCCGCCGGCACCGGCCGCCACGTACCACGGCAGCAGGTGTTCGTCCGTCGGGTGCATCAGGGCGGCGTGCGGCGCCTGCGCGCGGTAGTCGAAGAGGGCTTTCAGGTCGTGCGCGGCACCGCGCTCGACGAACCAGTCGCGAAAGGCCGTGCTCTCGGGGGTGGCCGGCTGGTCGGCATTCAACCGCCCGCCCGCGAAGACACGCCGCAGGTTGTGCGTGATGCTGCCACTGCCCATGATCAGGACACCTTCGTCGGCGAAGGGCGCGAGCGCGTGCCCGAGGTCGAACAGCCGCGCGGGCGGCCAGTCCGGCGGCCACGCGAGCGGCAGCACGGGAATGTCGGCGTCCGGGAACATGAAACGCAGCGGCGTCCAGATGCCATGATCGAGGCCACCCTCCGCCGATTCGTGCACGGGCAGGCCCTTCGCCCGCAGCGCCGCGGTCACGCGCGCAGCCAGTTCCGGCGCGCCGGGTGCGTCGTACCGCAGCGTGTACAGGCGGTCGTCGAACCCGCCGAAGTCGTAGACGGCCTCGTGGCGCGCAGCCGCCAGCAGGACCGGCTCGCGTGTCAACGAGTGCGCACTGACGGCGATGATGGCGCGCGGCCTGCCGAACGCGGCTTCGAGCGTGGGCCCCAGGCGCTGCATGAAGGCGCCGGCCTCGCGCGGCTCGAGCGCCGTCATCGGTGAGCCGTGCGAGATGAAGAGCGGGGGCAGCGTGAGGTTGTCCATGCCGCTATTCGAGCACTGCGCCGCCGCGGTGAGGTTCAGTGGGCTTGTACACACGATTCACCTGTGTCGGCAACGGCGCCGTGGCTCGTGTACCGTACGCGAGAGGGGTCTCACTCCGCCCCGAGGGCACAAACCGGCGTGGGCCGAATGAAGGTACTGACATGAGCGCCGAATCCACCTCCCGCCTTCGCCCGCCCGCCGCCTGGCGATTGGCCTTGAATCAGATGCGCCGGGACTTCCGCGCCGGCGAACTGCGGCTGCTCGCGGTGGCGGTGCTGCTGGCGGTGGCGGCATTGACGGCCGTCGGTTTTTTCGCCGACCGGCTGAACAGCGGCCTGGAACGCGACGCTCGCCAGCTGCTCGGCGGCGATGCCATCGTGGCGAGCGACAAACCACCCGCACGGGCGCTGCTCGACAAGGCGCATTCGCTCGGCCTGCGCACGGCCACGTCGGCGGCCTTCCCGAGCATGGCGCGCGCGCCGGACGACAAAGGGGGTGCGGTTCGCCTGGTTTCGGTCAAGGCCGTCAGCGCCACGTACCCGTTGCGCGGGCAACTGCAATTGCGGGACACGGTCGACGGGCCGCTGCAGGCGCTGGCCGCGGCACCGGCGCCGGGCACCGCCTGGGTCGACGCGCCGGTGCTCGATGCGCTGTCGCTGAAGATCGGCGATGCGCTGCTGCTCGGCGACGCCACGCTGAAGATCGAGCGCATCATCGTCATCGAGCCCGACCGCGGCGCGGGATTCATGGGTTTTGCGCCGCGGGTCATGGTCAACGAGGCCGACCTCGACGCGACGGGACTGATCCAGCCCGCCAGCCGCGTGACCTGGCGCCTGGCCGTGGCAGCGCCGGCCGGGCGTGACGCGGCCGTGAGGCTCTTTGTCGATCAGACCGAGGCCGAGATCAAGCGTGTGCCGATGCGCGGCGTGCGGGTGGAGTCGATGGAGAGCGGCCGCCCCGAAATGCGCCAGACGCTCGACCGCGCAGAGAAGTTCCTCAACCTGGTGGCGCTGCTCGCCGCGCTGCTCGCCGCCGTTGCGGTGGGCATCGCCGCACGTGAATTTGCTGGCCGGCACCTCGACGATTGCGCGATGCTGCGTGTGCTGGGCCTGCCGCAGCGGCGCATCGCGCTCGCGTACGGCCTCGAATTTGCATTGGTCGGGCTGATCGCCAGCGTGGCGGGCGTGGCCGTCGGGTTTGCCATCCACTACGTTTTTGTCTGGCTGCTTGCGGGCCTGGTGGCCGCTTCGCTGCCGCCGGCGACGGCCTGGCCCGCGCTGTTCGGCTTGGGCGTGGGCATGACACTGCTGATGGGCTTCGGCCTGCCACCGGTGCTGCAGCTGGCGAGCGTGCCGCCGCTGCGCGTGATCCGGCGCGACGTGGGCGGCCTGAAGGCGACGTCCGTACTCGTCCTGTCGGCCGGCGCGCTGGGCTTCGCCGCGTTGCTGATGGCGGTGTCGTCGGATGCCAAGCTGGGCGGCATCGCGGTGGGCGGGTTTGCGGTCGCGGTCGCGGTATTCGCCGGCCTGGCCTGGGTCGCGGTGCGTGTGCTCAAGGGCGCCGTGCCCGAGGCCGGCGCGCCGCGCTGGCTGATCCTGGCCACGCGCCAGATCGCGGCCCGGCCGGCCTTTGCGGTGGTGCAGGTCTCGGCGCTCGCCGTCGGTCTGCTCGCGCTGGTGTTGCTCGTGCTGCTGCGCACCGATCTCATCGCCAGCTGGCGGCGCGCCACGCCGCCCGACGCACCGAACCGCTTTGTCATCAACCTGCAGCCGGAGCAGGGCGAGGCGTTCCGCAAGGCGCTGGCCGACGCGGGTGTGAAGAACTACGACTGGTACCCGATGATCCGTGGCCGCCTGGTCGCGGTGAACGGCCGGCCCGTGGCACCACGCGACTATGCCGACGAGCGCGCGCAGCGGCTCGTCGAGCGCGAGTTCAATCTCAGCCATGCCGCCGACGCGCCGGCACACAACGAGGTGGTGAAAGGGCGCTGGACACCGGACGAGGCCGACGCCGTGAGTGTCGAGGAAGGGCTGGCGAAGACCCTCGATCTCAAGCTCGGCGACCGCCTGGCGTTCGACATCGCGGGCCAGACCCAGTCCGGCCGCGTGACCAGCCTGCGCAAGGTGGACTGGGGCTCGATGCGCGTCAACTTCTTCGTGATGTTCCCGCGCGCGACGATGCCCGAGGTGCCGCTCACGTTCATCAGTGCCTTTCGCGCGCCCGAGGTGAAGGGTTTCGACGGTGCGCTCAGCCGCGAATTCCCCAACATCACCAACGTCGACATTTCAGCGTCGATCGGCCAGATACAGCGTGTGCTCGACCAGGTGATCCGCGCGGTCGAATTCCTTTTCGGCTTCACGCTCGCGGCCGGGCTGGTGGTGTTGTTCGCAGCCGTCAGCGCAACGCGTGAATCGCGTGCGCGCGAATATGCGCTGATGCGTGCCATGGGCGCGGGCAGCAAGCTCCTGGCACAGGTGCAACGTGCAGAACTGCTGGGCGTGGGGGCCTTGGCGGGTTTCCTGGCGTCGGTGGCCGCCATGGCGGTAGGCTGGGCGTTGGCGCGCTACGCGTTCGAATTCACGTGGAACCCGTCGCCGTGGGTGCCACTGGCGGGGGCGCTGTCTGGTGCGCTGCTCGCGCTGGCGGCGGGATGGTGGGGCTTGCGCGGCGTGCTGCGCAGGCCCGTCGTCGAAACGCTCAGGCAGGCTGCCGTCTAAGCCGCTGCCGAGGCGGCTGCGAGGCGGCCGCAGCGTCGGCGGTCAGAACGTTTCCCATTCGTCGTCGGTGCCCGAGCGCGGTGGGCTGTTGCTGGCCGCAGCGGCCGGCAAGACGGCGGCCTTGGGCTGGAAGGCAGGGCGCACGACATTGTTGGCACGCCAGGGGCTGCGCCGCTCGGGGCCAGCCCAGGGCGACGTGCCCGTCGATGCCGGCCGTTCGGCCGCAGGCTGGTGTGTCACGACGCTGTTCGAAGTCGCTTGCGCGGCCGCGGGGGCGGCCGCAGGCACCACGGGCGGCGCCGCGTCCGGTCGTATCGCGTCGCCGTCCGATAGACGGAAGGCGCTGACCACTTGTGCCAGCCGCGTCGCCTGGTCCTTCAGGCTCTCGGCGGCGGCGGCGGACTGCTCCACGAGGGCCGCATTCTGCTGCGTCATCTGATCGAGCTGGCGCACGGCGGTATTCACCTGTCCGATGCCCTGGCTCTGCTCGCTGGACGCGGCCGAGATCTCGCCGATGATGTCGGACACACGCTGGACCGACGACACGATCTCGTCCATCGTCGACCCCGCGTCCTTGACCAGCCGGGAGCCGGTCTCGACGCGGTCGACGCTGCCACCGATGAGCGTCTTGATCTCGCGCGCGGCCTCGGCGCTGCGCTGTGCCAGGCTGCGCACTTCCGACGCAACCACGGCGAAGCCACGGCCCTGCTCTCCGGCACGCGCGGCTTCGACCGCCGCGTTCAGCGCCAGGATGTTGGTCTGGAACGCAATGCCATCGATCGTGCCGATGATGTCGACGATCTTGCGCGAGCTGGCGTGGATCTCGTCCATCGTCGAGACGACTTCGGACACCACGCTGCCGCCGCGCTGGGCCACCGCCGATGCGTTCGCGGCCAGCTGGTTGGCCTGCTTCGCGGCGTCCGCACTCGCGCTCACGGTGCTGGTGAGCTGGTCGAGCGAACTGGCCGTCTGCTGCAGCGAACTCGCCGTCTCTTCGGTGCGCTGGCTCAGGTCGGCATTGCCGTGCGCGACTTCGCTCGACGCCACCTGGATGCTGTCGGCAGACTGGCGCACCTGGCCCACGACGCTGCGCAACGAGTCGCGCATGCCGGCCACGGCGCGCATCAGGTCGCCAATTTCATCGCCGCGCGACGTATCGATGTCCACTGCCAGGTCGCCTGCGCCGATGCGCTGGCTCGCGCGCGCTGCGGCTAGCAGCGGGCCCGTGATCGAACGGATCAGCCATGCGCCACAGGCCACCATGGCGAGCAGAATCGCCACCGCCACCGCGCCGCTGATGACCACAGTAAGCGTGCGCTGCGCGCTGACCTGCTCGCGCAACGCGCTGTTGCGCTGCTCCTCGAACTCGACGAATTTGCGTTGCTGGGTCAGGTAGGCATCGACGGCTGGCAGCACGGTGGCCTGCAGGCTCTTGCGCGAGCCGTCGGCATCGCCCTGGGCTCGCAGCGCAAGGGCTTCCGAGCGTGCCGTCAGATAGCCTTCGCGGGCGGCGGCCACGGCTGCGAGTCGCGTCTTCTCGTCGGGCGTGTCTGCCAGCGATTCGATTTCCTTCTGGACTTCGCTGATGCGGGCCGAGGTCTGCTTGACGGCATCCTTGAAATGGTCGCCCACGGCGGCATCGTTGGCCACGATCGCGGCGACGATGCGCTGCACATTCGTTTCGGTCATGCCCGCCCAGCGGGAGGCGAGGTCGAGTACACGATCCTGGCGAGCCTGGTTCGTCCGCGCCTCTTTTTGCAGCAACGAGGTGCGTGCGGCGGTGCCCACGAGCAATGTGACGATCGCGAAGGCCATGAGGCCGATCGCCAGCCAGAGTCGGGCCGAGATGGTGAGTCGGGAATTCATCGGGTGATGGGCGCGCTGGCGCCCCCTGCGGCGGTGGACCGTCGGTGCATCAGGACAGGCCGTCCATCAGGCCCATGTCGGTGCTGCTCATCAGCGCCTCGATGTCCATCAGGATCAACATGCGCTCGACGTCGCCGCTCTTCACCGCGCCGATGCCGGTAATGAACCCCGAATCGACCGTCGCATTCATCTCGGGCGACGGCTTGATCTGCCCGGCGCCGAGTTCCATCACGTCGGACACCGAATCCACGACGGCGCCGACCACCCGGCCACGCACATTGAGCACGATGACGACGGTGAAGGCGTTGTACTCCGCCGTCTCGCAGCCGAGCTTCAGACGCAGGTCGATGATCGGCACGATCACGCCGCGCAGGTTGACCACGCCCTTGATGAAGGCCGGCGCGTTGGCGATGCGGGTCGGCGGCTCGTAGGAGCGAATCTCCTGCACCCGCAGGATGTCGATGCCGTATTCCTCGCTCCCGAGGCGGAATGTCAGATATTCGCCTTGGCGGGCCTGTGCCTGGGCGGCATCGCGCCCGGCCTGTGCGCGCGCGATCTGCGCGCCTTCGTTCGTCATGTCCATGTGGAGCTCCAGGGTGGTAGGGTGTTCGCGGGCCCGATCAGGCGGGGGCCCCTTGCGGGTTCAGATGGAAGGCGTCGACCACCCGGTTCAGGCGGGACGCCTGTTCGCTCAGGCTCTGTGCGGCGGCGGCGCTCTGCTCGACGAGCGCGGCGTTCTGTTGCGTCATCTGGTCCAGCTGGCCGACAGCAGTGTTCACCTGGCCCAGGCCGCTGCTCTGTTCGCCGGCGGCGGCCGAGATCTCGCCAATGATGTCCGACACGCGCTGCACCGATGCCACGATTTCTCCCATCGTGTTTCCCGCATCCTTGACCAGGCGCGAGCCCGTTTCGACGCGGTCGACGCTGGTACCGATCAGGCTCTTGATCTCGCGTGCCGCCTCGGCGCTGCGCTGTGCCAGCAGCCGGACCTCGCCGGCCACGACGGCGAATCCGCGTCCCTGTTCGCCGGCGCGCGCAGCCTCGACCGCGGCATTCAGCGCCAGGATATTGGTCTGGAATGCGATGCCGTCGATGGTGCCGATGATGTCGGCGATCCGACGGCTGCTGTTTTGAATCTCGTCCATGGTCGCCACCACTTCGGCGACGACCGCGCCCCCGCGTTTCGCGACGGTGGAGGCCGATGCCGCCAACTGGTTGGCCTGCCGCGCCGAATCCGCGCTGCTCGCCACCGTGCTGGTGAGTTCCTCCATCGAGCTCGCGGTCTGCTGCAGCGAGCTCGCCGTCTGCTCGGTGCGCATCGAAAGGTCCTGGCTGCCGCCGGCGATCTCGCTCGATGCGGTGCCGATCGAACCCGCCGTGCGGCGGACATCGAGAAGGGCGCCTTCCACGTGTTGCAGGGCTTGCTGGAGCTTGCGAGTCACCGGGCTGGTCGCCGGCATGCGCGCCACTGCGAAATCCACGCTGCCATCGGCGCGCACGATGCCCTCGGCGATGTGCGTCAGCTCATCGCTGGCCGAAAAGTCCGCGCGGGCCTGTGCCGTCAAGACGATCAGGATGCCTGACTCGGCGATCACATAGGCGGCGTGCTCGACCACCCGCATGAAGCTGGGCTCGACGAAGCACACGGGTCCCCAGCCCCAGGTCTGAAAGTAGTTGAAGCTCAGGTGATGCACGGCGATCGTCGCGGCGCCGGCCACCACCGATTCCCAGCGCCGGTACACCGTGCAGGCCGCCAGGAATGCGAAGACCGCGAAGTGGGCTTCCGCATGCCCGCGCGCGACGTGGATCAGCAAGGCGACCATCGCCATGCCGAGGATCGGAAGACCAATGACGCTGCCCGTGCCGCCCCGTGACGCGGCGGCGGTGGCGACGGCGAGCGCCATCAGGACGCCGCCGATGCCGATGGCAAGCACCACGGCACCGTTGGCGACGCCGTACGCGAGCGTTCCGGCGAGTACGGCAGCCACGGCGAGAAGCAGGGACCGGTCGAGAGGATCGAATTTCATCTTGCGCTTTCAATGACAAGGGTGGCCGCAGGTGTCAGGCCTGCGTGCCGCAGGCGCCGAGACGGAACGTCCCGACCACCTCGGTCAGACGCACGGCCTGTTCCTTCAGGCTCTGTGCCGCTGCAGCGCTCTGTTCGACGAGCGCGGCGTTCTGCTGCGTCATGCGGTCGAGTTGCCCAACGGCGGTGTTCACTTCGCCGATGCCCTGGCTCTGCTCGCCCGATGCCGACGTGATCTCGCCGATCACGTTGGACACCCGCTGCACCGACGAGACGATCTCGTTCATGGTGGCGCCGGCGTCCTTGACCAGGCGCGAGCCGGCCTCGACACGTTCGACGCTCGTACCGATGAGGGCCTTGATTTCGCGTGCGGCGGCAGCGCTGCGCTGGGCCAGGCTGCGCACCTCGGCGGCGACGACCGCAAAACCGCGACCCTGCTCGCCCGCGCGCGCCGCCTCGACCGCCGCGTTCAACGCCAGGATATTGGTCTGGAACGCGATGCCGTCGATGGTGCCGATGATGTCGGCGATCTTGCGCGAGCTGGTCTGGATCTCGTCCATCGTGGACACCACCTCGGAGACTGCCGTGCCGCCACGCTGCGCGACCGTCGATGCCGACGCCGCCATCTCGTTCGCCTGGCGCGCGGCATCCGCGCTGTGTGTCACGGTGCCGGTGAGCTGCATCAGGCTGGAGGCCGTCTGCTGCAGGTTGCTCGCGGCATGCTCGGTGCGTTCGCTCAGGTCCTGGTTGCCCTGCGCCACCTCGGCGGAGGCGACGTGGATCTGCTGCGCCGACGCGCGCACCTCGCTGACCATGCCGCTCAACGAAGTCTGCATTGCGCCGAGTGCACGCAGCAATTCGGCGGTCTCGTCGGCGCCGTCGGTGGCGATCGGCGTCGTCAGGTCGCCCGCCGCGATCGCCTGGGCCACGGCACGCGCGGTATCGAGCGGCCGGGTGATCGACGCCGAGTTCAACAGCGTCAGCGGGAGCACGGCCACGACGACGACGCCCAGTACCGCCATGAACGCCCACATGATTTTCATCATCCCGGCCTGGAATTCGGTCTGCTTGTCGAGAACCTCGCGGGCCACGATGTCATGGATGCTCGTGACGTTGTCTTCGATCGAACTCATGTGCGCCTTGGCCAGCGCGAGCCGCTTGTTGGCCACGGTGGCGGTGTCGAATCCGCCGTTCTGGATCTGGTCGAGCACCGGCTTGGAGGCGGTGGCGTATTCGTCCAGCAATTCGAGCGCGGAGCGTGCGATTGGGTTGTCGTCGTCCTCCTCGCCTTCCAGCAAGGAGCTCAGCGCCGCGCGCGTGCGCTCGATCGCTGCCTGCCAGGATTCGCGATCCTTGAGCACGGCCACACCGTCCTCGTAGTCGATCACCATGTCCTTCTCGGTGCGCCGCACGTCGGCCAGCGCGGTGCGGATCGAGGACACGGCCTCCATCTCGTGCACCGAGTGAACCATGAAGTCGTGGTTCAGCTTCTTGATGTGCAGGCCGCCGACGACGCCAGTGGCGCCGACGGCACCAAAGAGCGCCAGCACCATCACGATGGCGCCCAGCATGCGGGTGCGGATCGTGAAGCGGCGAAGAAGCAGGAGCAGGTTGTCCATGGTCGGGTCTCTCGGGGACGGCCGCTCAATGCCGCGAGCGGCGCACGAGCGAGATGATGTCGAGGATCAGCGCCACGCGGCCGTCACCCATGATGGTCGCGCCGGAGACGTCTTCGACCCTTCGGTAGTTGGCCTCGAGGTTCTTCACGACGACCTGCTGCTGGCCGAGCAATTCGTCCACGAGCAAGGCGACGCGGCCGCCCTCGGCCTCGACGACGACCATGATGTCGGCCACGTGCTCGAAGTCGAAGCGCGGCACATGGAAGACCTTCTCGAGTTCGACCACCGGCATGTATTCGTCGCGCACCTGCACCACGCGGCCGGAGCCTCCGATCGTCTTGATCGTGTCGGCCTTGACCTGGAACGACTCGACCACCGAGCCGAGCGGCAGGATGTAGCACTCGTCGCCGACACCGACGCTCATGCCGTCCATGATGGCCAGCGTCAGCGGCAGGCGCACCTTGACACTCATGCCGTAGCCTTCGGCGGAGTCGATCTCGACCGTGCCGCCCAGGGCGGTGATGTTCTTCTTGACCACGTCCATGCCCACGCCGCGTCCCGACACGTCGGTCACCTCGTCGGCGGTGGAGAAACCGGGCGCGAAGATCAGGCCCCAGACGTCCTGGTCGCTCATCGTGTCGGGCGCGTCCAGTCCGCGCTCGCGTGCCTTGTCGAGCAGCTTCTGGCGGTTCAGGCCCTTGCCGTCGTCGCGCACCTCGATCACGATGCTGCCGCCCTGGTGGCTGGCCACGAGGGTGATCGTGCCGTGCTCGGGCTTGCCCTTGGCCAGACGGTCGGCCGGCAGCTCGATGCCGTGGTCGCAGCTGTTGCGCACCAGGTGCGTCAGCGGGTCGGTGATCTTCTCGACCAGGCCCTTGTCGAGCTCGGTCGCCTCGCCGACCTGCACCAGCTCGACCTTCTTGCCGAGCTTGGCCGCCAGGTCGCGCAGCATCCGCGGGAAGCGGTTGAAGACGAGCGACATCGGAATCATCCGGATCGACATCACGGCTTCCTGAAGGTCGCGTGTATTGCGTTCCAGGTCGGCCAGGCCGGAGGCCATCTGCTGATTCAGCGCGGCGTCGATATCCTTGCTGTTCTGCGCCAGCATCGCCTGCGTGATGACGAGTTCCCCCACCAGGTTGATCAGCTGGTCGACCTTTTCCACCGAGACGCGCAGCGTGGCCGAGTCGGAGCCCGGTGCCGCAGGGGCCCGTTCGGCCTTGGGCGCCACGGCGGCTCGGACAGGCGCCGCAGAAGTGGTCGTGGCGGAGTTGGGCCCTGCCGACGCGGTGGATGGCGATGCAGCCGCGGTGGCCGCGCCCGGTGCCCCAGGCGCGTTGTCGAAGAAGCCATAACCTTGCTCGACCACTGGCGCAGGGACGGCGTTGTCGGGCGCGCCGGGCGCACCGTCGTGGAAGCCGTAGCCGGGGCCCAGCGGGGCGAGCCGGATCTGGTCGCGCGACACGTGGAAGCCGAACAGGTCGATCAGGTCGTTGTCGGTGCTTGCCGTCTCGATGCGGAATCGGCGCATGCCGTCTTCCATGCGGCCGCCGTCCAGCGGCTCGATCGTCCCCAACCCGTCGATCTCGGTGAAGAGTTCGACCAGGCTTTCGGCCAGGCTGGCGTCGCCCAGCGGACCGAGGGTGAGCTCGAGTCTGCGCAGGCCCGCCGGCGTGGCGGCGGCCGCGGGGAGGAGGGCGGGTTCGGGTGCGACCACCGGTGCGGGTGCCGTGGCGGTGGGCGGGACGGACGGGGCCGGTGTCGTCGGTACCGTGCCGCCGGACACGAGGGCGCGGATGCTGGCCAGCAGGACCGATGTGTCCACGGGGTCGCCGGTGCCGCTCTGGTGGCGCGCGAGCTGGGCCTTGAGGGCGTCGCCCGATTGCAGCAGCACGTCGACCATCGTGGCGCTGGGCGCGAGCTCGTGCCGGCGCAGCTTGTCCAGCAGCGTCTCCATCTGGTGCGTCAGTTCGGCCACGTCGGAGAAGCCGAAGGTCGCCGCGCCACCCTTGACCGAGTGCGCACAGCGGAAGATCGCGTTCAGTTCCTCGTCGTCCGCCGACTCGAGATCCACCTGGAGCAGCATCTGCTCCATGTTGTCGAGGTTCTCGCCGGCCTCTTCGAAGAAGACCTGGTAGAACTGGCTGAGGTCGATGCCGGCGGCGGCATTCGCGGATTCGGTGGTCATATCGGCCATGGGGTGCTCCCGCTCAACGGATGACCTTGCCGATGACCTCGACCAGCTTGGCCGGGTCGAACGGCTTGACGAGCCAGCCGGTCGCGCCCGCGGCGCGGCCCGCCTGTTTCATCTGGTCGCTCGACTCGGTGGTCAGGATCAGGATCGGCGTGGACTTGAACTTCGGGTTCTCGCGCAACTTCTTGGTCAACGAGATGCCGTCCATGCGCGGCATGTTCTGGTCCGTCAGCACGAGACTGAAATCACGGCTGTTGGCCTTTTCCCAGGCATCCTGCCCGTCGACGGCCTCGGTGACCTGGAAACCGGCGTTCTTGAGCGTGAACGTGACCATTTGGCGCATGGAGGCCGAATCGTCGACAGCAAGGATGGAATGCATGGCGGGGTCTTTCGCGGGAAGTCGGGTCAGCGGATCAGAAGAGTTCGATGGACCCGGCGTCCATCTCGTCCTGGGTCACGGGGTTGGGGCGCAGCGGCAGGGCTTCGACGACGGTTTCGCCGTCTTCGTCGTCCGCAAAGGCCTCGGCGGCCAGCCGGTCGGCGCAGTTGCGCAGCCGGCGCTCGGTGTGGGTGATGAGTTGCGACGCCATGTCCTGGAACTGCATGGCCGTGATGGCGCCGGCCATGTGTTCCATCGCCACATGCAACTGCGAGGCATCGATCTCGGGGTGTGACGCCACGGCATGCAGGAGTCGCTTGAGTTCGCCGGTGGCGCCGTAGAAGTGCCCCATCAGTGATTCGCTGGCATCGCCCAACAGGCGCTGGAGTCGCTCGAGGTCGTTGCTGGCCACCAGGAGGTGGTCCTGCAGATCGGTCGCCGCAAGCAACGGTATGCCTGCCATGGGCATCGCGGGGTCGGTCGGTTCGGGCAGCATCTTCGGGCGGGTCTCTCGAGGGTGAACGCCATGGCGGTCGGCGGCCGCATGGGCCAGCCCTGAGATCGATTCTTCGGCATCGGACGGGCACTTATTGAGTCGATGACGGGGCAAAAGGGCGGCTTTTTTGTCTCCACGGGTGTTTGTTGGCGGTGCGCGATACTTCTTGCCGTGCCGTCCCACGCCGCCGCCAAAGCCCTGCGCGTCCTGCATATCGAGGACTCGGAGGCCGACCACGAGTTGGCGATGGCGCACCTGCGCCGCGCTGGCCTGGTGGTTCAGACGAGGCGGGTGGAATCCGCGCGCGAATTCGAGGTGGCGCTGGACGAGGCCTGGGACGCGATCCTCTCCGACTACAACTTGCCGGGCTTCACGGGCCTCGATGCCCTTGCCCTGCTGCGCGTGAGCGGCAGGGAGCTCCCGTTCATCCTGGTCTCCGGCGAGATCGGCGAGGACACCGCGGTCGAGGCCATGCGCAGCGGGGCGAGCGACTACCTCCTCAAGAACAACCTGGCCCGGCTCGCACCCGCGCTCGAACGCGCGATCGAGGCGAGCGAGAGCCGGCGCGCGCGCCAGGCCGCCGACGTCGCGCTGGCACGTTCGCGCGAGCGCCTGTCGGAACTGGCGCAGCATCTGCAGACCAGCGTGGAAATGGAGCGCGCGGCGATCGCGCGCGAGATTCACGACGACGTGGGCGGCTCGCTCACGGCGCTGAAGTTCGATCTCGCCTGGATCGAGCGGCGTACCGACGACACGGAGGTGCGCCAGCGGGTGCGTTCGGCACTCGAGACCGTGACGCATGCGATCGAAGCGAGCCAGCGCGTGATGCACAACCTGCGCCCGGCGATCCTCGAGCAAGGCCTCGTGGCGGCGCTGCAATGGATGACGAGCCGTTTCGAAAAGCGCACCGGCATCGACACCACGTTCCGCACCAGCCACGAGACCATGCAGCTCCCTGCGGGCGTGCCGCTGGTGGCCTACCGCACCGCGCAGGAGGCGCTGACCAACATCAGCAAACATGCCGGTGCGACTCGCGTGAGCGTCGACCTGTCGCTCGCACGCGGCGTACTGTCCCTCGAGGTGACCGACAACGGGAAAGGACTGGTCGCCGAAGACCTGGCCAAGGCCCGGAGCTTCGGCATCCGTGGCCTGCACGAGCGCGCCGGCACCGTGGCAGGCTGGGTCGAGTTGTCCAGCGGTGCGTCCGGGACCACGATGATCCTGTCCGTCCCGTTGACGCTGACGGGGGCCGCGCAGGACGCCGACGTCCCGCCCTCCCTGGAGGACGATCCCCACGACCCGTCTGTTTGGGGACAACTATGATCGAAGTGATCCTGTGTGACGACCACGCGCTGATCCGGCGCGGTATCCGAGACACGCTGTCCGATGCGGCCGACATTCGCGTGGTCGGGGAGTCGGGCGACTACGGCGAATTGCGCGCGCTGATGCGCGGCCAGCGTTGCGACGTGCTGGTGCTCGACATCAATTTGCCCGGCCGCAGCGGCCTGGACGTGCTGCACGCGCTGAAGGACGAAGGCACCGACGTAAAGGTGCTGATCGTCAGCATGTACCCCGAGGACCAGTATGCGATCCGCGCGCTGCGGGCCGGTGCGGCGGGCTACGTCAACAAGGGCGGCGACCCGCAGTTGATCGTCCAGGCGGTGCGGACGGTGGCGCAGGGGCGCAAATACGTGACCCCCGAGATCGCGCAGATGCTGGTCGAAAGCCTGACGGCGCCGGCGGTGGAGAACCCGCACGAGCGCCTGTCCGACCGCGAGTTGCAGACGCTCGTGATGATCGCCTCGGGCAAACGCCTGGCCGATATCGCGAACGACCTGATGCTGTCGCCGAAGACCGTGTCGGTCTACCGCGCGCGCGTGCTCGAGAAGCTCGGTCTGTCGAACAATTCCGAGCTGACCGTCTATGCGATCAAGAACGGGCTCGTGGGGGAGTGAGGGGCCGGCGCAGCGAGTCCTCGGCCTCGGCCTGTCGCTGGCGTGCAGCTGTCTTTCAAGCCACGTGGCCCACGCCCGCCAAGATCAGCACGCCGAGCACTGCGAACACGGCCGCAGCGATGCGATGCACCCAGTGCAGGGGTACGAACCTGACGGCCTTGTCGCCCAGCAGCACGGCGGGCACATTGGCGATCATCATGCCCAGGGTGGTGCCTGCGGTGACCGTGACGAGCGCGTTGTACTTGGCGGCCAGCATGATGGTGGCGATCTGTGTCTTGTCGCCCATCTCGGCCAGGAAGAAGGCGACGACGGTGATGCCGAAGACGCCCAGGCGCCCGCTGCCGGCACCTTCGGTTTCACCGGCTTCGTCGGGCAGCAGCATCCACGCGGCGACCGCGAGAAAACTTGCGCCGAGCACCCAGCGCATCCAGGCAGGGTCGATCACGCGGGTGAGCCAGGCGCCGAGCGCGCTGGCGGCGGCATGGTTGAGCAGGGTCGCCACGAGGATGCCGGCGATGATCGGCAGCGGCTTGCGGAATCGCGCCGCCAGGAGCAGTGCCAGCAACTGGGTCTTGTCGCCGATCTCGCCGAGGGCGACCACGCCTGTGGAGACGAAGAAGGCCTCGAGCGTCACGCCGGCATCGTGTAGTTGAGTGTCAGCCGCCCGCCGTCGACATAGACGACCTCGCCCGTGACGTAGCTCGACGCGCTGCTGAGCAGAAAGGCCACGACGTCGGCGATTTCGCTTGGCTCGCCCAGGCGTTTCATCGGCGTGCGGCTCATGATGCGCGCGCGTGCGTCGTCGCTGCCGAGCACGGCGTTGCGGGCGAGTTCCGTGGCGATCGTGCCGGGTGCCACTGCATTCACGCGGATCCCGCGGTCGACGAGCGCCAGCGCCATCACGCGCGTGAGCTGGTTGATTGCGCCCTTGCTCGCGTTGTAGCTGGCGATCGTGGGGATCGCCATCACGCCGTTCACCGAGCTCATGTTGACGATGGTGCCAAAGCCCTTGCCACCGTCGTTGGCCGTCATGGCCCGTGCGACGGCCTGACCGACGAGGAACGAGCCCTTCAGGTTGACGGCGATGACCGCGTCCCAGTCGGCCTCGGTGATGTCGAGGAAATCCGCCGCGCGAAAGATGCCGGCGTTGTTGACGAGCGCGTCCACGTGTCCGAACTCGCCCAGTGCCTGCGCCAGTGCCGAGTCCACCGCAGGCTTGCTCGACACGTCGCAGTGAAGGTAATGCACACGTGCGCCGTTGCCACGCAACTCGGCGGCAAGCGCCTCGCCGGCGGCGTCCGACATGTCCCACAGCGAGACGGCTGCACCATCCCGCACCAGGCGGCGCGCACAGGCCGCGCCGATGCCTTGTGCGCCGCCCGTGACCACCGCGACGCGCCCTTGAAGTCCAAAATGAACATCTGTTGCCACGATCGACTCCCCCAAGCAAAACGCCCGCCGGAAGGCGGGCGCGTACCGTGGGGAAGTTTAGCGTCAGGCGGCGCGCGCTTCGCGTTCGGCTGGGCGGGGCGTCGCGCCCTTGGCGGCGCGGCGCAGCGCCACCGCGTCGCTGCCCGACGGTGCACCTGTCTCGGTGCCGAGGCGGAAGATGCGGACCGTCTCGACCACCGCGGCGGACTTGAACTGCAGCTGCTGCGCGCTGGCGGCAATCTGTTCGACCAGCGCGGCGTTCTGCTGGGTGATGCTGTCCATTTGCGCCACGGCCTCGTTGACTTGCGCGATGCCGGACAACTGCTCGTTCGCACCGTTGCTGATGCCGCTGATGACGTGGCTCACCTGGCCGACCGTGTTCAGCGCCTCTTCCATCGCCTGGTTCGCGGAGTCGGTTTGCCGATTCCCGGCCTCGACGCGGTCGGACGACTCCGTGATGAGTTGCTTGACCTCGCGCGCCGCGGCCGACGTGCGCTGGGCCAAGGCCCGCACTTCGGCCGCCACGACGGCAAAGCCGCGCCCCTGCTCGCCGGCCCGCGCGGCCTCGACGGCCGCGTTCAACGCCAGGATGTTGGTCTGGAAGGCAATGCTGTCGATGACCTGGATGATCTCGCCGATGCGCTGCGACGACTCGCTGATCGTGCGCATGGTTTCGCCGACGCGGCGCACCGCCTCGCTGCTGCGCCGGGCCACCTCGTTGGCCTGCGCGGCCAGGCCCGCCGCCTGCTGCGCGGAGGCCGCGCTCTGGCGCACCGTGCCGGTGATCTGCTCCATCGACGCCGCGGTCTCCTCGAGGCTCGAAGCCTGCGATTCGGTGCGTGCCGACAGGTCCTGGTTGCCGCTCGCGATTTCGCGTGTCGCGTCGGTCAGGTGTTCGGCTTCGACACGGGCGTCGCGAACGATCGACTGCAAATTCACGTTGAGCTGCCCGAGCGAGCGCGTGAGGCGGCCGACGATGTCGGCACGGTCGCTGTGCATGCGCTGCGTGAGGTCGCCCGCGGCCATGCGGTTGGCAATCGACAGCAGGTCGGTCATTGGCGCGATCGCAAGGCGCCGGAGCACGAAGCCACCCGTCAGCGCGCCAGTCACCGCCACGCCGAGGCCGGCGGCCCACGTGGCCGCGCCGGTCAAGAGGCCCGCCGCCAGACCACCTGCGGCAAACCCGATGCCGGCGATTCCGGCGGCGAGCAGACCCAGCCGTCCGGCCAGGCCAGGCGTCAGCGCGCGACGAATGCGTGAGGGCAGCGTGTCACGGTAGAGCGCGCCGCCGTCGAGCCGATGGATGAGGTGTCCGCTGCGTGCCTCAGCGCCCATCGTGGCGTACAGGGCGCCCGCGGCCGCGATCTGGGCACGCGTCGCCTCGGTGCGAACCGACATGTAGCCCACCGGGCCGTCGGCACCCATCAGCGGCGTGACGTTCGCCATGACCCAGTAGTAGGTGCCATCCGCGCGGCGATTCTTGACGGCGGCGGACCACGGGCTGCCGCCGGCGATCGTGGCCCACATGTCGCGGAACGCTTCTTCGGGCATGTCGGGGTGCCGGATCATGTTGTGGGGCTGGCCGAGCAGGGCCTCGCGCGCATAGCCGCTGACAAGAACGAAAGCCGAATTGCAGTAGAGGAGCCGGCCCTTCAGGTCGGTGGTGGACACGAGGGTTTCACCCTTTGGAAAGGGGTACTCCCGGTCGATGACGGGCATATTGATGCGCATGGCGGCTCCGGCGGTGCAAAGCCCAGCCATCGTCCGCTTGACGATGGGTGGGGGTGGCCGGAAGTTTGAACTCGCCGGCCAGGACCGATCTGAACAATAGGCGGTGACTTTTCGGTCCACACCCAGGTTTGCAGGCCACTCAAGCCCTGCGGTCGAGCCAGATCGCCACACCCTGTGCATTGAGCTCGATATCCATCGCCAGCAGTTCCAGCGCTTCGTCGGCGGCGACCGTGCAGCCGTGGCGGGCCATGCTCTCGAGATAGATGTCTGCCAGCCCTGCCTTGAGCACGGCGTGCCGTTGGGGACCCCTCGGCGTGGCGCGGGCCATCGCGACGATGTCGTCGATCTGCCGGATCAGCATCGACGCGAGTCGCGGCACATCGCCGACGCGGCCGAAATGGGTGAGATACATGCACTTGGGTGTGGCGGCCAGCAGGCGCCCGATCGAGGCCTTGAGCTTCTCGGGTTCGAACTGGACGGGCGTGGTCGTGGCCACGATCCAGGGGCCTTGCGCGGTGTCGAATTCTCGATAGCTCAGACCGAACGTGTCGCCCGTGAACCAGCCGTGCGACAGGCCGTCCCAGATGCAGTGGTGGTGGCGCGCGTGGCCGGGGGTGTCGATGAATCTCAGAGGGCGGCCGCCGAGCTGTACGGTCATGCCGTCCGTGGAGGCATCGATGCGATCCGCAGGAACCCGAACCAGCGTGCCGTACGAGCGCTCCATCTCGGTCTGGCCATACACCGCCCATGCGCCACGGTAGAGGATGGTCGGATCGACCAGATGCCGGACGCCCCGCGGGTGCACCAGCACGCGGGCTTGCGGCAACTCGCGTGCGAGCAGGCCGACACCGCCGGCATGGTCGAGATGGACGTGGGTGGGAATGATCAGGTCGACCGCGTGTCGGTCGATGCCCAGAGCATCGAGCGCGCCCAGAAGCCGCGGAACGCTGTGGTTCGTCCCTGTATCGATGAAGGCGGCGCGGCCCTCGTGGACCATCAGAAAAGCCGCGTCGAAGCGTGGCCGATGGAACCCGGTATCGATGGCGTAGATGCCGTCGCCCGCCGGGATCAGGTAGTCGGGCAGTGGAGGCCCGCCAGGGCAATGGGGCAAGACGGGTGGCGTCAGCTGCCGACGACCGTCCAGAGGCGCGCGATCTCCGCCGCGCCCTCTTTGCCCGTCACGCTGCGCAGCGTCTGCACGGCCTTCTGCTTGCTCTTGCCGTCCTGCAACATCGCCATGCCCAGGCGCAGCTTCGCGTCGTCCGGATGTTTCAGTCCGCCCTTGGCGATACCTTGCTCGATGAGCTTGATGCCCTCGCCGACCTGGCCCGAGGTGACCATCGTGTAGCCGACCTTGACGAGTTCATCGCCCGAAGCTTCCTTGGCGGCGTCTGCGGCCTGCGAGGCCAACGCAGCCCTGGATTCGGCTTCCTTCTTGACGGCCAGATCCTTCAACCGCTGGTGCCGCGCGGCCTCGGGTCCGCTACCCAGGGCGCCGGACTTGAACCCTTCGTCGATGATGCGTCGCCCCTCGGCGGGCAGGCCGGCCTGCAGCGCCAGCTGCGCCATCTCCATGAAGTCTTCTGTCTTGGACAGGGTGCCGCTGGCAAGACGCAGGCGCAGGACATCGAGCGCATACCGCCCGGAAAACCCGGCCTTGCGCGGAAGGCGACCGAGGTACGCGTTCCAGTAATCCTTCTTCGGGTAGTAGGCCAGTAACTTTTCGAGCGTCGCCAGATACCCTGCGTTGTTTCCCATGCGCAGTTGTGCATCCTGAAGCCGCAGCAGATCGCCTTCTTCCGGTCTGCGGCCCGCCTGCTCGGCTGCGGACACGGCTCCGGCGCTGTCGCGGGCGATGGCGCTGTAATCGCCGCTTGCCGATTGCAGGTAGGACTGCAGTTGCCGGATGCCGGAACCGTTGTTGCCCGCCGCGACCGCCTTGTTGACCCATTCGGTCGCCTTGGCATTGTTCCGCGCCTGTGCGTAGGCCGAAGCCAGTTGCTCGGCGATCTGCCCCTGCTCGGATCCGCCGACACGTCCATACAGCGACTCGAGCGCCTGGATGGCCGTGCCGCTGTCGCCCGCGCGCTGCGCCGCTGCGGCCTTCATGCGGTCGATCACCGTCTGCTCGGCGGCGGTCTTGCCTCCCACCGCATCGGCCTCGCGTGCCTTGGCCAAGGCTTCGCGCGCCTTGCCCGCACGAAGCAATTCGCTCGCCTGCTGGAGCGGTTTTCCGACCTCGGCGCGCATGCCTTGTGCATGCGCCCCGATGCTGGCAGATGCCAGTATCGCGATGAGCAGGAGAGGGAGCTTCTTCATGCTAGAGGAACTGTTCGTTGCCGACGATGCCGATCTTGGTGACGCCCAGGCGTTGCGCGGAGGCCATGATCATCGCCACGACCTTGTACGTCACCAGCTTGTTCGGACGTAGATGCACTTCGGGCTGGTCGGGTTCCATGGCCACCTTCTGCAGACGCGATTCGAGCGTCGCGCGGTCCGGGATGATCTCGCCGTTCCAGCCGATCGTGCCATCGAAGTCGACGTCGATGCGAATCACCTCGGGCGGCTTGGGCGGCGGCGCATTCTTGCTCGGCACCGGCATGTTCATCTTGACCGCGTGGGTCTGGATGGGGATGGTGATGATGAACATGATCAACAACACAAGCATCACGTCGATCAACGGCGTGGTGTTGATGTCCACCATGACGCCACCGGCGTCGTCGTCGCTGGCCGATCCGACATTCATTGCCATTTTGTGTGCTCCTGCACGAGCTAGTTCAGCCGCGCGCCAGCGCCCGCTGGCGGCTCGGTGATGAATCCGACCTTGAAGATGCCGGCACGCTGGCACGCCACGACCACGCGGCCCACCGATTCATAACGCACTTCGGCGTCGCCGCGGATGTGCACCTCGGGTTGCGGTTCCTTGACGGACTCGGTCTTCAGCCGATTGACCAGCGTCTCGTTGTCCGGGATTCGCTCGGTGCCCCAGTAGACGTCACCGTCGCGGTTGACCGCGATGACGATGTTCTCTGGCTTGGTCTGCGTGGGCAGGTTGCGCTCCTTCGGCAGCTCGAGCTTGATCGTCTGTGTCACCACCGGGATGGTGATCAGAAAGATGATCAGCAGCACCAGCATCACGTCGACCAGCGGCGTCGTGTTGATGCTGTTGTTGAACTGCTCCTCGCCGCTGTCGTCGGCGGCGCCTACGTTCATGCCCATGGCATTCTCCTGGCGGGGTCGTCGCTTCTAAGCGGTCAGCGTTTGCCGGCCAGCAGCACGTTGTGCAGGTCGCCGGCGAAGGCCTTGGTCTGGTCCATGACCGACTTGTTGCGGCGGATGAGCCAGTTGTAGCCCATCACTGCCGGCACGGCAACGGCCAGGCCGATGGCCGTCATGATCAGCGCCTCGCCCACCGGGCCGGCCACCTTGTCGATCGATGCCTGGCCCGAGATGCCGATCTTCACGAGCGCGTTGTAGATGCCCCAGACCGTGCCGAACAGGCCGACGAACGGCGCCGTGGAACCCACCGTGGCGAGCAACGCCAGGCCGTCCTGAAGGCGGCCGTGCACGCTGCCGACGGCGCGATCGACCGACATGCTGATCCACGTGTGTTTGTCGATGGTCTCGACCATCGTGCCTTCGTGGTGATCGCTCGCCTTGATGCCCTGCTCGGCGATGTAGTGGAAGGCCGATCCTTCCTTCAGCGCGCCCATTCCGGACTTGATGGAGCTCGCCTTCCAGAACGCCTCGCCCGAGGCCTTGGCGCTCTTCATCATCTGGCTCTGCTCGAACACCTTCGTGAAGATCACGTACCAGCTGCTCATGGACATGATCATCAGGATGATCAGCGTGCCCTTGGCAACGAAGTCACCTTGTTTCCACAGGGCTTCGAGTCCGTACGGGTTCTCGACGGCCTCCTCGCTGATCGCACCCGGCTTGGCCATCGCGTCGCCTGCGGTTGCTACAGCCGGGGGCGCAGCAGCCGGTGCCGCCGCCGACATCGATGAGGCGGCGTCCGGCGCAGATGCTGCCTGGGCGTTGGCCGCTGTCGGCAGGGTCATCAGGCCGACAGTGGCGATCAGCGCAGCGGCAAGGCTCGTGCGCACAAGGTGCTTCAAGGACATGGTGCCTCCAGGAAATGGGGCGCTGCAGCGCGGCGCCGGGAACAACGGTTTGTGATTGGCGGGACGGGGTGATCGGGTGCGGGGCGCTACTCGAGCTTCCAGACGTAGTCGACTTCGAACGTGCCCCCAGTGGGCTTGCCGTTCTCGTCGATGCCTGGGCGGAAGGTGCACTCGCTGAGCTTCTGCTCGGCAATGCGGTCCAGCGACCGGTGCTCGCGCGACGGGCCGGCAGACTTGACGATCTCGGTCTTGGACAACTTGCCTTGCGCATCGACCGTGAAGCGGATGCGCGTGGTGCCCGTGGCTTCGGCGCGAATCGCGGCCGGAGGATAGTCGTCACCCTTCGGTGCGCAGGAGGCCACGTTGCCGATGGCCGGGCGCGCCGCCTTCGGCGCGGGCGCCGGTGGGGCCGGAGGGGCCGGGGGCGCCGCCGGTGCCGGCGGAGGCGCGATGGCCACCGGGGGTGCGG
>JAHECD010000063.1 GCA_024641945.1 Rubrivivax sp.
GCCTGGCTGGCCCGCACCGGCGATGCCCGTTCACCTGATCAGCCCGAGCCAGCGGCGACAGTCGGCCAAGGTGAAAGCGTTTGCCGACCATCTGGCTGCGGCAAAGGTGTGATCGGTCCGCAACCGCGCAACGGCGGCATCACCCTTGCTTGTTCGATCTCATTCTTGCCGGAGGTCCGCCATGTCTCGACGAGTCTTTCAAGTTGCCGCCTACCTGCAACCGAACGACGGAGAACCGATTCGCTCGGTGGTGCACGAGACCGTCGATGCCGCCATCGTCGCCTGGACCGTCAAACCTGGTCAGCGCATCAGCCCGCACCTGCATCCCAGCGGCCAGGACACGTGGACCGTGATTGCCGGCGAAGGTGAATACCAGCTCGATGCCTCCGGCTCGACGATGAGGATCGCAGCGGGTGACATTGCTGTCGCACCCGCTGGCGCCGTTCACGGTGTCCTCAACACAGGACCGCAAGACTTCGTCTTCGTTTCAGTGGTGAGCCCGGCTCTGTCCGGGTTCCAGGCGCTCTGACGGAACCATACGCGCCATACGTCACTGATGCAGGCTGGCGCCTTCTGCTGAGCAGCCTCGGGCGCGATAGTGCGTCACGCCGCCAGAATACGCGCGGGTCGAATTCCGGGAAGCAGCCACTCAGAGCCGTCTGTTCCTGGCCGGGACGAGCCCATGCGGAGTTCAAGTTGGCTGCCGTAAGCCGGTCATCCAAAGCGGGCCCGCATGGGAAATTCTGAGCGGATCACCAGGGGCCGGTTGTGGCCGTGACGACCCGATCGTGGCTCGGCCAGGAAGCTGAGGTTCAACGCAAGCAGTGCCTGAAACAGCGGAGCGCTCTCGCTGGACTCCGTCGTCACTACCTCGTCTATGCCGTAGACCTCCTGCAGTCGCAGGTGTTGACCTCGGCGCGGGCGCAATGATGGCTGCGCAGAGTGCGCACGACCTTCAGCGGCTGGCCAAAACCGCTGCGTTGGTGTTCCAACCCGTCCAGGCGGTGGACGTGTCCAGAAGCTCGATCTTGCTCAGGAGCGCGTCATTCGGCACGTTGACCACCCATCGCTTGAAACTCGCCGAGTGAACCGGGTCGGTCACGCTGGTGCTGAAGGCGCCGCCGGGGGCGTTGAAGGTTCGGAAGCCGCCTTGCAGCAGCACATGCCGAACCGTGCCGTTCGCGTAGGTCACTCGCAGCGTGTAGTCACAGCCTGAGTTGACGCAGTACCACTTGGCGGCGCCCTTGGCGGTGGGGTCGATCTCGGCACGTTGGACGGCATCGGTCGGATCCACCTGCTTGAGCAGGTTGCCGGTGTAGCTGATCGCGGGGTAGATCTGCGTGGCGCCGGCGGTGCCCGCCTTGCTGATGGTCAGGGCTATCGCGTAAACCGGGACGCCCTTTTGAATCGGGAAACCCTGCAGGTAGCCGCCCTGAGCGTTGGAGGTGGTGGTCGGCGTGAACTCCACCCAGTTGAGGCTGGTTCGGTCCCAGCGCTTGTAGCCCGAGGCAAAAGCGGCGTCCTCGACGATGTAGCCCCCTTGATACGTGTTGCTGCCGCCGGACCCTGCCGTGGCCAGGCCTTCGAAATGGCGTTGCATCACGCCCGTGCTGAAGTCCGAGAAGGTGGCGAACTTGTAGTGGGGGTCCTGGTCGCCCGAACCACTTTGCATGGGGTCCTGCTTGACGCACCGGCCGCTGGTGTCCAACGTTCTTGGATGGGTGGCAAATGTTGCCGACGCGCAATTCGCGTAGCCGGCGGAGGTCACCGGCATGAACGGGGCCAGGAACTCATTGTGAGACGCATCGAAACCCCATGCAGAACCTTCCAGGCTGCCCCAGCGGTAGGGGTACTGGCCCACGTCGTAGGCTTCGCCAGCGTGTGGCAAACCCATGGCATGGCCCTGCTCGTGGATGAAGATGCCGGCATACGTGATGTCGCCCACGCCTGTATCACCACCCACGGAGCCACGACCGCCGTTCGACGATTTGTAGACGCCGGCGGCGTCGCGAAGAATCATGGCGCCGTAATACTGCACGTTGAGCGAGCCTTCTCCGTTGGCCGACCGCAGACCCGACAGGATGCCCAGCGCCGGTCCGACGGATGCACGCGGGGAGTCCTGCACCTCCTCGTCGGTGTTGTGGGCCACATAGGCCGGCTGCTTGCCGCTGGGGCCGATCACCAGGTAAGGCCAATCAAGGCGCTGGGCGGGGTGGGTTTGAACTTCCAGTTGGGCCACCGGCCACTTGGCGAACATTTCCGACACGGTGGCACTGTCGGGTGCCTTGACCTTGGCGAAGGGTTGCAGCGCGTCGTCCGCGCCGTACAGATACATGGGCAACACCTTCAGGGTGACGGTCATGTCCGCGCCGACTTGGACGTCCTTGAAATCGCTGGGCGCGTAGTTGCGGGCCACCAGGCGCAAGCGCAGCCCGGGTTGCATCCAACCAGACGGAACCGTCGCGCTGTAGCGGTCCGCGGCATAGGCCGGCCCGCCACCTTCGGTGGCCGGCAGGGCACTCGGCAGACTCAGCGGCACGGTGCCCAGAGACCTGCCATTCAGATGGCCTTCCAGGGCCGGATCGATGGCGTCTGCCTGTGTCATCTGAATCAGCGCGAACGCGGCGCGCTGGCCCACGAAATGCAAGGATTCACTGGCGTTGCCGAGTGTCCATTGCTTGCCTTGCGGTGGCAGCACATGGGTTTGCGCCAATTCAACCGACGCCAAGCCGAGCGCCGTCAACGATGCCGGCGTGGCGCTGACTTCGGCAGAGGCCGCAGGAACGGCCGTCCCAGGCGATCCTGAACCTGCATCACTGGCGCCCCCACCGCCGCCGCAAGCCGCCAAAAAGGCTGCCACGGGAGTCAAGAGCGTCAGCAAGCGTCGTCGAGAATTCGTCATGCGGATCCAGGTCTTGCCGACCTCGGGAAAGAAGATGGGCTCGCGATGCTTGTCGTCACTTCCCCAATAGGATTGAGGGCAGCGTCCACGACATGAAGTACGAGGCCGCCGATTTCCTCACGCCCGGCTGCTTTCTCCATTCAGTCGCGCCTGCTCCGGCCGTGGTGCAGTACTCCAGCTTGCCGGCGCCATAGACGCTGCGTGCGATGCTGGGATACGTCAGTCCGCGGGCGTTCGAGAAAGCTCAGCGAGCCGAGGTCGGTGTCAACTGGGCCGCCACCAACTCAACGGCTCCGAGCGATCGGTTGGGACTGCGGAGTCCCTGTCTCGAAGCCGACGCTGGAAGCACGAGGTGAGGGACATGCCTGCGCCTGCCTCGAGCAGTCCTCTCACCGCATCGGCCATCCTTGCCAGCGCGAGGTGCCGCCGGGTCTACTCACCAGGACGTGCAAGCCGACCTGGATGACCATGAGGTCTTCGCCAACTTCCAGGGGCCCGGCGTAGGCCTTTCGTGTCGGTTCGATCAGGTCCTGCGCAGTGGCGCCGGGCGGCCCGATGTGGGAGTACACCGCCAGCTTCGGTTTCGTCATCGCGAAGACTGCTCCTGCCTGTTCAGGAGTGACGTGGTGCTCGATCGTGTCGCCAGACAGAACCACGGAGCGACCTCGATAGAACGCTCGATAGCCGAAAGCTGGCTTGACGTGTGCGTGGTCGACCGCGAAGGCCGTGACCTTCAGTCCGTCCTTCTCGTAGACCACGCCTTCGGCGATGTCTTCGGCAACGATCGCTGCGCCGTCGGGCGATGCCCGATCATCGGAAATCCGGTATCGGATGTCGAATTCATGCGCCTGTTCGATGAGCCGCATCATTGACTTCGTTCCCGACGGCCCCCACACGAGCAGCGCGTGGTCTCGCCCCCCGACGACATGGTCCGAATGCAGATGAAGCAGACCGTGGCGAACGACAGGTCATGGCCGAAGGCAGGCGCATTGGCGGCAATGCCGTCGGCATGGTCCCGGTGCAATCTTGCGACGACGTGCGGCGTGGTGAAAGTCGACTTGACCAGTGCACACAGGGCCGCAGGCTCCATCACGTTGAACGGCAATGGTGCGGCCGACGGTTGCTCCGCGCCCATACAGCCACAGGAGCGGGGGTCGAGCGGGCGGCCAGCGGGCCAGCCATGTCGATCCCGGCCTCGGTTGCGCATGCTCAACCGCACCATCGTCATTCGGGTCACCATGAGATTGGCGGGGTTATCCGGCCTTTGAATGGGGGCTCCGCACCGACACCCGGCCGATGCCGGGTTGGCAATGGATCCGAGGAGAAGCCCATGACAACCCCTCTTCGCACTGTCGTCTGCCTGGCGGCCACCGCGTTCTTTTGCAGCGGGGCGTGGTCGCAACCTGCTCAGGACTTCGGGCGTTCCGAATACCAGTCGAGTTGCGCCAGTTGCCACGGCGCCGGCGGCAAGGGCGACGGCCCGGTGCGGGCCTTTCTCACCCAGCCGCCGTCGGACCTGACGACGCTGGCCCGGCGATACGGGGGCGCTTTGCCGACCCAATATCTCTGGGAGATGATCGACGGGCGCGGCTCTAAGGTGATCGGCCCGCACGGCACGCGCGAGATGCCGATCTGGGGCGAGCAGTACGGCATGCCGGCACTCGCCAAGTCCGACTCGGCCGGCCAGGCCGAGTGGTACGTGCGCGGCCGCATCGTGGCGTTGATCGACTATCTGCAGCGCATCCAGGTCAAGTGACCCGGCATGCGGTGGCGAGCCTGGTTCCGGCGCGCGCTGGAATGACCTGCGCGCGCCGACGCCGATAAGAACGACCTGATTCGCGCGAGCCACCCGCCGGGGCGTCCACGCGTCCGTGCAGATGGCACGGCGCGGCCCCTGGGCGCGCGGCTCAGCGGGTTACTCCCTGCGTTGGCGTCTGAATCCCCGCCCTATAGTGCCTCGGCGCCGCAGTGTCGTGGTGGCCAAATCGAACGCGAGGATTACCCATGTCGTCAATCAGAAACTGGGCTGCCAGCGCCCTGGCCGCCGCCCTGCTGGCGGCCTGCGGTGGCAGCGATCCGTATGTTCCCGGCAGCGGCTCCCCATCCGGAGCACCCACCACCAAAGGCGCGTTCACGGCCCTCGTGTCGTTTGGCGACAGCCTGAGCGACCTGGGTGCGTATGCGCCGGCCACGTCGCTGGCAGGCGACGGCTCGGCGCCGTACTTCGGGGGCAAGTTCACCGTCAACGGCGCCACGAGCACGGTGTGGGTGCAGAACCTCGCAACCTCGCTCGGCCTCGTCGTCACCCCGGCCGAGGTGGGCTTCGGCGCCACGTCGGTCAAGTGCCCTGCGGCGGCCAATCCGGCATTGGCCAACACCTGCACCGGCTACGGGCAGGGCGGCTCGCGCGTGACCGATCCCAACGGCATCGGCAAGACCGGCGGCGCGTTGACGGTGCCGATGGCCACACAGATCGCCAACCACCTGGCACGCTTCGGGAGCTTCAAGTCGACCGATCTGATCGTCCTGTTCGGTGGCAACAACGACGTCTTCGTCCAGGCCACCACGTTGACCGCCAAGGCCACCCAGATCCAGACCGACGCTGCTGCCGGCAGGATCACGCCCGACCAGGCGAACGGATTGCTGTTGAACGCGCAGCTCGAGGCGCAGGGCGAATTGAAGAAGGCCGCGCTCGAGCTCGCCGGCTACGTCAAGAACGAGGTGCTGGCCAAGGGCGGCAAGTACGTCGCAGTGTGGAACCTGCCCGATAGTTCGCTCACGCCCTTCGGCAGCACGTTGTCGGCGCAGGGCCGGCAGACGCTGTCGGGACTCGTCGACATCTTCAATCTCTGGCTGCGCGAGGGCCTGACCGACCTGCCCGTGCAGCTGGTCGATGCCAATGCGTCGTTCAAGGACGTCTACGCCAATCCTGCCAAGTACGGCTTCACGAACAATTCGGTGCCGATCTGCGACGCGGCCAAGATCCAGGCGATCACGGGGGGCGCGATCACCGACGGCTCGTCGTTGTTCTGCAACGGCACGCCGGGCGTGCCATACAACGGCACCCGCGACGGCTCCGACGTCAACACTTGGCAATTTGCCGACGGTGTGCACCCCTCCCCCGGTGGTCACAAGGTCCTCAGCGACTCGGCCACCCAGGTGCTGATGTCATTCGGCTGGATCTGAGCGGCATGAACAGGAGAACACACATGCAATCCCACCTCCGCATCCTGTCCGTCGCCGCCTGCATGTGCCTGATCGGCACGGCGGCACACGCCCAGTTGAACATCGTCAAGGCCGGCGCGATCCTCTACGAGACGCACTCGCGGACCACCGGCATCCAGGGCATCGGCATCCCCGCCGGCGCGGACGCCAAGACCGGCAATGCGACGACGCTGCTGCTGACCTACGAGCGTGTGCTCGACGACCACCTGGCCGTGGAACTGGTGCTCGGCATCCCGCCGACCATCAAGGCCAAGGCGACGGGCAGCGTGGCCTTTCTCGGCGACAACATCCTGTCCGCCAAGAACGTGGCGCCGACCGTGCTGGTGAACTACCACTTCGGGCAACCCGGCGACAAGTTCCGCCCCTACCTGGGCGCCGGCGTCAACTACACACGCTTCACCGGCATCAAATCCAAGCTGGCGCCGTCGGTCGAGATGAGCGACTCGGTCGGCTGGGCCGTTCAGGCCGGCCTCGACTATGCAATCGACAAACAATGGGGTGTCTTCGCCAGCATCGCCAAGGTCAAGGTCAAGAGCGACCTCGTGGCGGTTGCGAGCACCGTGCTCACCACCACCATCGACTTTCGCCCCGTGACCTATTCGCTGGGCCTGTCGTACCGGTTCTGACGGTCAGGCTCGATGTTGCACAAGGCCGCGCAGTGCGCGGCCTTTTTCATTCCTGCGCCGCGCCCTGCGCGGCCGTACGCCTTGCGGCAACTTGCGACAGGACCTGCACCGCGCTTGCGATGTATCAACCTGACCGTCTGCGCGCGTTCCTAAATTGGCCGTCCCGGCCGCCGTGGCGTGCCGGTCTGCCGCGGCGCCCGGATGCCGCGTTCTTCGATGACCGCAAGGAGACCTGTCGTGCGCCATCCACTCGTCCCCCTTCTGCTCGCCGTTCTTGGGCTCTCGGCCGCCACCGCCACGGTGGCCGCGGAGATGGTTCCCTGGCGACAGCATCAACGGCCTTTCAGCTTCGTCTTCGGCAACGACATCGACAGCCACCAGCAGACACGCCAGCGCGCCGATGGCAGCCTGAAGGGTTACCTGTACGTGCACTACACGGGCATCGTCACCCTGGATGGCCTGCCGGTGGCCACGCATGTCGACTGCAACATGGTCAACGATTGCAGCGTCGGCTGGGTCGTGGAGGGCACGCCTTCAGCGGCCAAGCTGGTGCGCCAGCCGATGCACGATCACCGGGTGTTCCTGATCGCGCGTGCCGACATCGTGCAGCCCGGCAGCCCGTCGCACTTCCACTGGACCGGCAGGGACATGCCGATGCCCTACCTCTCCGCCCCCGGCTTCCAGCTCGAGCTGACGGCGGTGAATACCTTCTGCTTCATTCACCACGGCGCGGAAGCCGCCATGAGCGCAGCGAGCTGCCGCCAGAACGGCGGCATCGAAGTCCGCCACGGGACGGATGTCGCCACGCACTTGAACATCGTCACGAACGATCCCGCCGGCCCGTGAGGCTGGCCGGCGCCGTGCGCCGTGCATTCACCCGAGTGTGCGGCGGCGGGATGCACGCGCGCAGCTGTCGGCGATGATGCCGGGGCCGCGCCGACCCCGATGACCCCTGCCTGCCCCGAACGCATCGTCTGCCTCACCGAGGAGCCCACCGAGGTGCTGTACGCGCTCGGCGAAGAGCACCGCATCGTGGGCATCTCGGGCTTCACCGTGCGGCCGCCTCGCGCACGGCACGAGAAGCCGCGCGTCTCGGCCTTTACCAGCGCCAAGGTCGACCGCATCCTGGCACTTGAACCCGATCTGGCCATCGGCTTTTCCGACATGCAGGCCGACATCGCACAGGCCTTGATCCGTGCCGGGGTGGAGGTCTGGATCAGCAACCACCGCTCGGTGGCCGGCATCCTGGGTTACGTCCACCGGCTGGGCGCGCTCGTCGGCGCTGGCGACAGGGCATTGCATTATGCGCACGCGCTCCATGCCGGCGTCGAGCGTGTGCGCGCGGCAGCCGCCCAGTTGCCGCGCCGGCCACGGGTGTATTTCGAGGAATGGGACGAGCCGCGCATCAGTGCCATCCGATGGGTCAGCGAGCTGGTCGGCATCGCCGGTGGCGACGACATCTTTCCGCAGCGCGCGCTGGCATCGCTCGGGCGCGACCGGATCGTGCCCGACGACGCAGGGATCATCGCGGCCGCGCCCGACATCGTGATCGGCTCGTGGTGCGGCAAGAAGTTCAGGCCCGGCACCGTGGCTGCGCGCCCGGGCTGGGAAAGCGTGCCGGCCGTTCGCCACGGCGAGCTGCACGAAATCAAGTCGCCGCTGATCCTGCAGCCCGGCCCCGCCGCGCTCACCGACGGGCTGCAGGCGCTGCACCGCATCGTTGCCGCGTGGGCCCGCGCGGAGTACCCGCAATGACGGTGGGACGTAACCTTTTCCCGTAGGCTGTCGAATCCTGCAGGTCGGGGCCGTGCCGGCGCCGTCTTGAACCTTCGGGCCGCGGCCTCAGATCCCTATTGCGGCCGTCGAGCGATGGCAGTGGGGCGCAGCCCCGACGGTATGCCGCCCAATCCACTCTCCCACGGAGTTCACCATGAGCAAGACCGAAACCGCCATCCTCGCCGGAGGTTGCTTCTGGGGCATGCAGGACCTGATCCGCAAGATGCCCGGCGTGGCCCGCACACGCGTGGGCTACAGCGGCGGCGACGTGCCCAACGCCACGTACCGCAACCATGGCACCCATGCCGAAGCGATCGAGGTCGTGTTCGACCCGGATGTGCTCAGCTTTCGCAAGCTGCTGGAGTTCTTCTTTCAGATCCACGACCCGAGCACGCCCAACCGCCAGGGCAACGACCGCGGCATGTCGTACCGGTCGGGCATCTATTTCACGGGCCCCGAGCAGGAACGTGTGGCGCGCGAGACCATCGCCGATGTCGACGCCAGCGGCCTCTGGCCCGGCAAGGTCGTGACGGAAGTCAAGGCGGCGGGCCCCTTCTGGCAGGCCGAGCCGGAGCATCAGGACTATCTGCTGCACTACCCGAATGGCTACACCTGCCACTTCCCGCGTGCCGGCTGGAAGCTGCCTGCGCGCGAGAAGGCCACTGGCGCCTGAATGAATCTCGACCCACGCCGATTCGACGGTGACGCCGGACTGCCGGCGATCACCTTCGACAACAGCTACGCCCGCGACCTCGAAGGCTTCTACGTCGCGTGGAAGCCCAACCCCGCACCCGCACCGCGCATGGTGCGGCTCAACCATGCGCTCGCCGATGAACTGGGGCTGGACGCCCGCGTGCTCGCCGGGCCGCGCGGCCTGGCCATGCTGTCGGGCAACGAGGTGCCTGCCGGCGCGCAGCCGCTGGCCCAGGCCTACGCGGGCCACCAGTTCGGCGGTTTCTCGCCGCAGCTCGGCGACGGGCGCGCGTTGTTGCTCGGGGAGGTGATCGACCGCCACGGCCGGCGTCGCGACATCGCCTTCAAGGGGTCTGGCCGCACGCCGTTCTCGCGCGGTGGCGACGGCAAGGCGGCGCTCGGCCCGGTGCTGCGCGAATACCTCATCGGCGAGGCGATGCACGCGCTCGGCATCCCGACCACGCGCGCCCTGGCCGCGGTGGCGACCGGCGAAGACATCCACCGCGAGGGCCTCATGCCCGGCGCGGTGCTCACCCGTGTGGCGGCGAGCCACGTGCGGGTCGGCACGTTCCAGTATTTCGCCGCGCGCGACGACGAGTCGCTCGTGCGCCGTCTGGCCGACTATGTGATCGCGCGCCACGATCCCGGCCTGGCCGGCCAGCCGCAGCGCTATCTCGAACTGCTGCGTGCCGTGTGCGAAAGGCAGGCGAGCCTGCTCGCGCACTGGATGGGCGTGGGATTCATCCACGGCGTGATGAACACCGACAACATGACGATCTCCGGCGAGACGATCGACTATGGCCCGTGTGCCTTCATGGAAGCCTTCGACCCGAAGACCGTGTTCAGCTCGATCGACAGCCACGGGCGCTATGCGTACGGCAACCAACCCGGCATCGCGCAATGGAACCTCGCGCGCCTGGCCGAGACGCTGCTCCCGCTGATCGACCCCGAACCCGAGCGCGCGGTCGAACGGGCGACCGAGGTGCTGGGCGAGTTTCCGGCGCGCTACGACGCGCACTGGACGGCCGTGATGCGGGCCAAGCTCGGCCTCGATGCGCTGGGCGACGCGGCCGGCGACCGGGCGCTGGCGGACGGCTACCTGGTCCTGCTCGAGACCCATGAGGTGGACTTCACCCTCGGCTTCAGACGGCTGGGCGAGGCCGCCAGCGGCGACGAGCGGCCGCTGCGCGACCTGATGGGTGCGGCCGCTGCGGCGCCGCTGGACGCGTGGCTCGAACGCTGGCGCGCTCGCGAGAGGGCGCATGGCGCTGCGCAGGATACGCGCCGCACCGCGATGGACCGCGCCAATCCGATCTACATCCCGCGCAACCACCGGGTCGAGGAAGCCCTGCTCGCTGCTGTCGAGCACGGCGATCCGGCACCTTTCGAGCGCCTGCTTGCGGTGATCGAAGACCCGTTCACAGAACGGGCCGACGCCGCCGGATACGAGACACCGGCGCCCGCCGAGGTGACCGCGGACTACCGTACGTTCTGCGGCACCTGATCGGCAGCGGTGCAGAGGCGCACCGCGTCGCCACGGGCGACCAGCCCGCCCCGCACGATGCGCGCACGCAAGCCGCCATGGCCGCGCATCGCGTTGTAGCCGCCGGTGCCGAGCGTGTGCTCCATGCGCGAGCAGGGGGCACACGGCCCGGACACCTCGATCAGCACTTCGTCGCCGATGATCCACTGCAGCGCCTGGCCGGCAAACGGCGAGCGCATCGCCAGCAGGTTGATGCCGGAGACCACGAGGTTCCGGCGCAACTGCTCGGGCCGTACCTGCGGCAGCCCGACCCACTGCGCGATCAGCGGCAGGTGTTCGGCCTGGACGAGGGTGACGGCAGACGCCTGCGCGGCTTCGGTCACGGCGCTACGCGCGGCGCGGTGGTCGCCCTCCAGGCCGCGCCCGGCCACGGCAAGGACGGCGTCCACCAACACGGCAGCCGAACGGCGGGCCGGGCGCAGCACGATGGCCTCGATCCGGCCCGTGGCCACGGCCACCTGCGCCAGATCGCGCAGCGTCGGTTGCGATGCACCCCGTGCTTGCAACGTCAAGCCGGCCTCGCGGGCCGTATGCCGGTGTACTGCCAGCGCTGCGCCGGCAGGAAGAAGTTGCGGTAGGTCGGCCGTGCATGGCCGGGCGGTGTGGCAAACGAAGCGCCGCGCAGCACCATCTGGTTGATCATGAATTTGCCGTTGTACTCGCCCACGTTGCCGGCATGCGGCGTGAAGCCGGGGTAGGGCAGGTAGGCGCTGCCGGTCCACTCCCATCGGCGGCCGGTATTCAGGCGCGGGGCCAGCGTTTCCCATTCGAATTCGGTGGGCAGGCGCCAACCCGCCCAGGCGCAGAAAGCATGGGCTTCATAGGCGTTGACGTGGGTGACCGGGGCCTGTCCCTGCACCGGCTGCTCACCCGCCAGTGTGTAGTGCACCCACCGCCCGCCATGTTCGCCACTGCGGCGCCAATACATCGGGGAGCGGGCCTGTGCGTCGTGCACCCATTGCCATCCATCGCTCTGCCAGAACTCGAAACGTTCGTATCCGCCGTCGTCCATGAAGGCCCGGTACTCGTCGTTTGTCACCAGCGCGGCGCGCAACTGCACCGGCTGCAACAGCACCGCGTGGCGCGGCGACTCGTTGTCGAAGGCGAAGCCTGGCCCGCCGTGCCCCACCTCGTACGTGCCGGCGTGCTGCGTGATCCACTCGTCCAGCGGCGGGCAGATGCCGTCGTGCTCGGCGATCAGGTCCACGCCGCTGAGGTGCGTCGGGTCGTAGGCCGGCGCGAGCGGGTTCTGCCCGAGGATGACCTTCAGATCGGTGAGCAGCAGTTCCTGGTGCTGCTGTTCGTGATGCAGGCCGAGGTCCACCAGGTCGGCCAGGGCTGGCGGCAGCGCGTGCCCCAGCAGTTGCAGCATGGCCGCGTCGACATGTGCGCGGTAGGCCAGCACCTCGGCCACCGTGGGACGGCTGAAGTGCCCGCGGTGCGCGCGCAGGGCCCGCTCTCCGAGTGATTCGTAGTAACTGTTGAAGAGGTAGGCATAGCGCTTGTCGAAAGGACGGTAACCCTCCGCGTGGTGCGCCAGGACCATGGTCTCGAAGAACCAGGCGGTGTGCGCCAGGTGCCACTTGGGCGGGCTCACTTCCGGCAGGGGCTGCGGCACGTGGTCCTCGGGGGCGAGTGGCAGGCACAGCCGCTCGCTGCGTTCACGAACCTGCCGGTAGCGGTGCGCGAGGATTTGCTCGGGTGTCATGGCGTTGTGGTCGGGTGTCAGGGCCGCCTCACGCGGCCAGCAGCTGCCGCAGCACGTACGGCAGGATGCCGCCGTGTTTGTAGTAGTCCACCTCGATCGCGGTATCGATGCGCAAGGTGACACGCACCTTCTTCTGCTTGCCGTCGCTGCGGGTGATGACGAGCGTCGCGTCGCTGCGGGGTTCGATGGTCTTGCCGAGCACCACGTCGATGGTCTCGTCGCCCTTCAGGCCGAGCGACTGCCACGAGTCGCCGGCGTTGAACTGCAGGGGCAGCACGCCCATGCCGACGAGATTGCTGCGGTGGATGCGCTCGAAGCTCTTCGCCACCACCGCCTTGATGCCCAGCAGCTGCGTGCCCTTGGCCGCCCAGTCGCGCGACGAGCCGGTGCCGTATTCCTCGCCGGCGAAGACCACCGTCGGTGTGCCCGCGGCCTGGTAGCGCATGGCCGCGTCGTAGATGGACATCGTCGCGCCGCCCGGCTGGTGCAGCGTCAGGCCGCCTTCTTCGCGTGTGCCGTCGCTGTGCGGCGGGATCATCAGGTTCTTGATGCGCACGTTGGCGAACGTGCCGCGCATCATCACCTCGTGGTTGCCGCGGCGTGCACCGTAGCTGTTGAATTCGACTTTGGGCACGCCGTGCGCCAACAGCCATTGCCCGGCCGGCGAAGCCTCGGCGATCGAGCCCGCGGGGGAGATGTGGTCGGTGGTGATCGAGTCGCCGAAGAGCGCCATCACACGCGCCCCCTGCACGCCCGCCACCAGTGCCGGCGGCTGCATCGCAAACCCGTCGAAGAACGGCGGCTGGGCGATGTAGGTGCTCGCCGGCCAGTCGTACACCTGCCCTGCGCTGCCCTCGATCTTCTGCCACAGCTTGCCGGGCTTGCTCGCGACGCGCGCGTAGTTCTCGCGGTAGGCCTTCGGGTCCATCGCCACTTTCAGCAGCGCGTGCACCTCGTCGCTCGTCGGCCAGATGTCGCCCAGGTAGACGTCGCGCCCGCCATGGCCCTGGCCCACGGGCTGGGTCATCAGGTCGCGCCGCACCGTGCCGGCGATGGCATAAGCCACCACGAGCGGCGGGCTGGCCAGGAAGTTGGCCTTCAGGTTGGGGTGGATGCGTGCCTCGAAATTGCGGTTGCCCGACAGCACGGCGGCGCACACCAGGTCGTTGTCGACGATGGCGCGGTTGAGCTCCGCCGTGAGGTCGCCGGCATTGCCGATGCAGGTGGTGCAGCCGTAGGCCGCGACGTTGAAGCCGAGCTTGTCCAGGTACGGCAGCAGACCCGTCTTTTCGAGGTACTCGGTGACGATGCGCGAGCCCGGCGCAAGCGAGGTCTTGATGTGCGGGGCCACCGTGAGCCCCGCCTTCACGGCCTTCTTCGCCAGCAGCCCGGCGGCGAGCAGCACACCCGGGTTGCTGGTGTTGGTGCAGCTCGTGATGGCGGCGATCAGGACGTCGCCGTTGCGCACGGGCAGCCCACCGGGCGTCGTGACCGTCTGCGCGAGGTTCTCGGGCGGCTGTCCGAAGCCGTCTTCGGCCACCGGCGCGCTGTAGAGCGCGCCGAACCTGCTCGCCACCTGCGTGATCTCGATCCGGTCCTGCGGGCGCTTCGGGCCGGCCAGGCTCGGCACCACCGTGCCCAGGTCGAGCCGCACGACCTGGCTGTAGTCGATCTCGCCGGCAGCGGGCACGCCGAACAGCCCCTGCGCCTTGAAGTAAGCCTCGAAGGTCTCGATCTCACCTTTGGTACGGCCGGTGCCGGTGAGGTAATCGATGGTGCGTTCGTCGACCGGGAAGAATCCCATCGTCGCGCCGTACTCCGGCGCCATGTTGGCGATCGTCGCGCGGTCGGGCAGGGCGAGTGTGCGTGTGCCTTCGCCGAAGAATTCGACGAACTTGCCGACGACCTTCTCGCGCCGCAGCATCTCGGTCACGGTCAGCACGAGGTCGGTGGCGGTGACCCCCTCTCGCAGCTGTCCGGTCATCTCGAAGCCCACCACGTCGGGCGTGAGCAGGTAGACCGGCTGGCCCAGCATCGCGGCCTCGGCCTCGATGCCGCCCACGCCCCAGCCGACGACGCCGATGCCGTTGATCATGGTCGTGTGGCTGTCGGTGCCGACCAAGGTATCGGGATAACAGACCTTGTTCTTCGTGCGGTGCACGCCGCGTGCGAGGTACTCGAGGTTCACCTGGTGCACGATGCCGAAGCCCGGCGGCACGACGCCGAAGGTGTCGAAGGCCTGCATGCCCCATTTCATGAACTGGTAGCGCTCGCGGTTGCGCTGGAACTCGAGCTTCATGTTGAGGTCGAGCGCGTCCTTGCCGCCGTAGTGGTCGATCATCACGCTGTGGTCGACCACCAGGTCCACCGGCACCAGCGGCTCGATCGCCTTGGGCGGCCGGCCGAGCGCAGCGGCCACGTTGCGCATGGCAGCCAGGTCGGCGAGCAGCGGTACGCCGGTGAAATCCTGAAGCACCACACGCGCCACGACGAACGGGATCTCGTCGACCCGGGCGGCTTTCGGCTTCCAGTTCGCCAACTGGCGGACGTGGGCCTCGGTGACACGCCGGCCGTCGCAGTGGCGCAGCACGCTTTCGAGCACGATGCGGATCGACACCGGCAGCCGCTTCACGGCAGGGTAGGTCTCGGCCAGCGCAGGCAGCGACCAGAACCGCCGGACCTTGCCGGACGCGGTCAGGAACGATTGAAGGGTCTGCGGGTGCGGATGTGTCATCGGGGTCCTCCGGGCGCTTTCGGCCCATTGTGACCATGACGGATGACACCGTGATCAATGCGGTTGCCCGGCCTGGTTTTGTCACCACCCGAACGGGGCCCTCATCGTCCGGCGCGCGCGGGTTCGGCGATTCCGCGGGCAGCGCTTCGGACGAGCGCCTTGCGCGCTTGTCCATTCGAGGCGCAAGTTCAGGCCGTTGGCGTGAACTTGCGCCGGGGGCGGTCGCGAACCGGGCGCCGATCGTCGTCGGCGTCGACCGACGGGGTCGGGCCGCCCGCCGCGATCAGGGTGCGATGCTCTTCTTCGAGATGACGATCTGCTCCATGTCGGCGTATTGCACCAGGAAGCGCCGGCTTGCATACGACAGGTCCACGAGTCCGGAGCCCGGGTTCTGCGTGGCCGCGCTGTGGATGATGCGCGGCTTGGGCATGACGTAGAAGACGTTCAGGTTGTCGGTGGACTTCTTCTTCGCCGTGGGGCTGCCGCCGTCGATGAAGACGTTGCGGTCCACGCCGCCGGTGTCGGCGGTGTAGACATTGAAGGTGTCCGCACCGTCCAGGCCCTTCACGTTCAGCGTATTGAAATTGGTGTAGCTGCGCAGCGTGAGCAGCGGCGTGCCGTTGGGTGTGCTGCGCAGGCGCAGGATCGGCTCGGCGCTGGTGGCCGCCGCGGCGAGATTGATGTCGAAATAGTCCACCGCGTTGGTGCCGGCAAACGTGAGCGTGTCGGTTTCGGTCGGCCCGGGCACGTTGCCATTGACGTCGAGGATCTGCACGTGGCTGAAGTCCACCAGCGTCACGTCGGGCACGCTGATCTGTCCTCCGCCCGCGCTGCCGGACGATGCGATCGTCACGGCCTCGGCCACACCGGCGACGCCGTTGTAGGTGATCGAGTTGGCGCCGCCCAGCGCGTCGAGGTTGATCCTCTCGACGCCGCTGCCGTTGACCGTCTTGCCGCCCAGCGTGACCGACTGGCCGCTGATGACGAAGTCGTCGTTGCCGGCGGTGCCCACGAGCACCATGCGGTCGCCGGCGGCCGAGGCCTGCGCACCGCCGTTGAAAGCGATCGTCGCGAACGGGCTGGCGGACAGGGCCGGCACGAGCGTGAACAGGTCGTCGCCGGCCTGGCCTTCGAGCACGAGCGACTCGTTGTTCAGCGAAGTCACTTTCAGCCGGCTGTTCAGCCCGATGGCTGCTGCGCCGTCGACGCTGAAGCTGTCGTTCAGGCCGGTGCCGTTCATCACGAGCACATCGGTGCCGCCGGCGCCGTCGGCACGCAGCAGCGCGGCCGCGCCCATGTTCTGGTACGCCAGCGCGAGCAGCGCATTCACTGCGAACGTGCCGGACTGGTCGTTCGCGCCCGGGGTGTGGACGAGGGTGTCCGCGCCGCCGGTGCCGAGCACCGTGAGCGTGTCGCCGTCGTTCCGTCCGTCGTAGCTGAGGGTCTCGATGCCGGTCAATACGACCGGTGAACTCAGCGAGACGAGGTCGAGCGTGCCGCCGTCCGCGGAGGCCGGCGTGTAGGCCACGGTTTCGCCCGCGGCGCCCGGCGTCTGCACGATCACGCGGTCGCCGTCGACGGCGGGCGTGCCGCCGTCGATCGCGACATCGACGTCCCACACGGCGTTGTTCGGCGCTGGCGCGACGAGCGTGATCTCGTCGCTGCCGCCGAGTGCATGCACCGTCAGCGACGCGACGTCGATGAACAGCAGGTCCGGCCCGGTATTCACCGAGACGGTGAAGTCCCGCACGCCGTCGGCGGCGGCGTGCGTGCCGGCGTCGCGCGCGATGATGGTGATCGCGTCCGGCCCGTTGGTGCCGTTGATCACCACCGGGCCGCTGCCGTTGATGGCAAACGACTCGATGTGGTCGAAGCTCACCGGGGCATTCGCGCCGACGTCGAAGCTGCCTTCGTCGGTCTGGGGCCCGGCGTTGTAGGTCACCGCCTGCCCACCGGCGGCAATCGCCAGCAGGTCGCCTGGCAAGGTGCCCACAGGATCGCCGCCGTCGACGAAGATCGCGACGGCGGACGGCGTGACGTTGAACGTATCGCTGCCGGTCCCGCCGTTGACGACCACCGATTCGGTGCCCGTGATGTTCACCGCATTGCGGCCGGTGATCAGCACGGCTGCGCCGGAAATCGCGATGGTGTCGGCGACCGCCGTGCCGTTGACGGTGACCGAATCGTTGCCCCCGGAAAGCGCGGCGGTGACGGCGCCCCGGTTGCTGAACGTGATCGTCGGCACGGCACCGCTGGACACCAGCGTGCCGTTGTTCGTCGCGCCCGCGGCGCCCGGCGTCACCGCCAGTGCATCGTCGGCGCCGGTGGTCGTGAACGTCAGCGTGCCGATGGTGCCCGCGAGCGCCAGCGCCTCGATGCCGCTGTAGGCGAGGTTGACCGCGCCGCCGGCGCCGGTGGCGCCCGCGACGAGCGACGTGGCGGTATTCACGCTCACGGCCGCGCCCGTGCTGGTGATCGCCATCGAGTCGCCCACGCCAGGGTCGCCGCCGTTCACCGTGATCGAGGTCAGCGCGGTGGGCGTGGCCGCATTGTTGATGCCCACCGCATCGGCGCCCGCGCCGGCATTGATCACGAGCGCGACCTTGTTGCTGAACTCGATCGTCTCGAAGGCGTCGATGCTGACGAAGCCGTTCGTGACCAGGCTGCCGGTCGAATAGTTGATGGCGTTGTCGCCGCCGGTGGCGTTCACCGTCAGCGTGGCCGCGGGCACTGTGTCGAGCACCGGCTCGAGGTTGTCGAAGCTGACCACCTGGGTGCCGGCGGTGCCGCCGCCGACGATCGTGCTCACCCCCTGGCCGACACCCGGACCGACGCTGTAGGTGTCGCTCGTGCGCTGCGCGCCGCCGGTCTGGATCAGTTGCAGCGAATCGGCGCCGGTGCCGCCGTCGTAGCGGATGCCGTTCTGCACCGTGATCAGGCCGTTCGTGCTGTCGACGATCAGCGTGTCCTTGCCGCCCAGCGTGTCCACGTTGATCTGCTGGATCGTCGAGAGCTGGAACTGGAAGAAGTCGCTGTTGACCCAGACGTCCAGCAGCGACGGGTTGGCGCCGTCGCGCACGAGGCGCACCACGTCGTCCTGGCCGGCGAAGTCGTCGTCGCCGGTGATCTGCAGCACGCCCAGCGTGTCGATCGTGCTCGCCACGCTCGAGATCTTCCACGCGCCGCGGCCATAGGTGCCGGCCACCAGCACGTCGTCGACGCTGTCGTACACGAGGTCGACGCTCACGACATTGGGCAGGTTGGCGCCGTATTCGCTCCACTGCGAGCCGGTGCCCGGGTTGAGGGTGCGGAAGACACCGCCGAAGCCGCAGACGAGCAGGATGTCGTCGCCCGGCGCCGCCGTGTCGGTATAGAGCTCGACGTCGCGCACGTCGGCGCAGAAGCCGGCCAGATTGCCGGTGATGTTGGTCCAGTCGCCCGCGGCCGCGCCGCTGTTGACGAACGAGAACACGCTGCCGGCGGTATTGAGCACGTAGCCGCGGCTCCAGTCGTCGGGGTCGAGCTCGATGTCGCGGATCGAGCCGAAGGTATAGCCGGCCACGGTGGCGAAGTCGGCCATCGTGCCGGTGGTGTTCGCGGTGCGCAGGCGCAGCGTGCCGCCCGAGGCCACGTAGGCCAGGGCGGCGTTGTCGACGCCGCCCTGCCGGCCGCCGTAGGCCATCGCGGTGACGGTGCCGATAGCGCCGGCCGGGGTGAATTCGTCGCCGTCGTCCGTGGTGCCGTCGAGATCGTCGTCGATCCCGTTGCTCCGGAGATCGTTCAACCCGCCGAGCGGCGTGAGCGTGTCGCCGTTGTTCGTCGATTCGTAGAGGAAGTTGGTGCCGATCAGCATGTTCGCCGGCGTGATGCGGTTCAGCGCGAACAGCTGCGTGAACTGCAGCGTGTTGTCGAACGTGCGCGTCGTGTTGCCTGCAATCGTCACGGCCTTCGTCAGCGTGCTGCCGCCAGCGCCGGCGATTGCGAGGCCGACGTTGGCCGTGCCGGTGGGCGCGTTCGTGTTGTCCAGCGTCTCGCGTTGGAAACCACCGAAGAACTGGCTGCTGCTGTAGTGCAGCGTGGTGCCAGGGTGGGCGACCTGGTCGTTGTCCACCGCGGTGAAGCCGCCGTCGGCCTGGCTCGTGTCGCGCCAGTTGAAGCCGCCGATCTGCTCTGGCGACCCGGTGTCCTGGGTGCCGCCGACGATGACGTTGTTCAACTGGTCGTAGTCGATGTTGGTGATGAACTGCGTGACCCGCGGCATCGTCGCGAAGGCCTGCCACTGCGTGCCGGCGGCGTTCTGGTTGACCAGCCGGTAGATGCCGCCATCGTCGGATTCGAGGATGTTGCCGTTGGCGTCGAACACCATGTCGCGCGAGTCGGCGTGCGGCGCGGTGCCGCCGGCACCGCCCAGCACGATCGACGTCCACGTGTTCGCGGTGGCATTGCCGCGGAACAGGTTGCCGACGAAGGGCGAATTGGTCTGCCGGTCGCCGCCGACATAGACGATGTCGTTCGCCAGGTTGTCGGCGAGGATCGAGAAGTGCGTGTTGCCCTGGGTGCCGGGGTTGATGGCGGGCGCTGTGCCAAGCTGCGTCCAGTTCACGCCCAAATCGGTGGACCGGAAGATGTTGGTCAGCGCACCGCCGCTGATCAGCCCCGCATAGACCGCACCGCCGGCCGCGCTGACGGAGACCTCGATGCGCGTAGCGCCGGCGGTAATCAGATTGTTCAGGCGCACCCAGCTGGCGCCGCCGTCGTCGCTGCGGAAGACACCGCCGCCACCACCCGGCAGCGAGGCATAGAAGCGGTTGGCGTTCGTCGGGTCGCGTGCGATGTGCGTGGCCGCCAGGTTGGGCAGGTTCAGCTCGCCGGCTTCGTCCACGGTGCCGTCGGCATCGTTGTCCACGCCGTCGGCATTGCCGGGTGCGCCGGACACCCGCGTGAACGTGCCGCCACCGTCGGTGCTGCGCCACAGGCCGCCGCCGCCGTCGACCGTGGCCGCCAGCACCACCTGGTTGGCGAGCGAGGTGCCGGACGACGTCGGCACGATCGTGCGCACCCGCTGGCCGGAGAACTCGCTGCCGATGCCGGTCCAGGTATTGCCGCCGTCGGTGCTGCGCAGCGCGCCCACCGCCGGGCCGCCGTTGCCACCGCTGCTGAAGCTGCCCGTGCCGGCGAACAGCGTGTTGTTGGTCGCGTCGAGCGGGCTGTAGGCGATCGAGCCAACCGATAGCGACGGCCACTGGTCGGTGAGCGGCGCCCAGTTGTTCCCGCCGTCGGTGGTGCGCCAGATGCCGCCGCCGATCGAGCCGATGAAGATCGTATTCGCGTCGCCCGGTCGTGCCGCGATGGTCTCGATCGCGCCGACCACCGGGTTGGGCCCTGCCAGTCCGGCAGTCTGGCCGTTGATCGAATCCGCAGGCCCCTGGTCGACCCAGTCCGGAATGCCGATCAGCCCGGCCGACAGCAGCATGCGTGTCTCCATCGGCTCGAAGACGAAGCCGCGCGCGCGCTTCGTGGGTGGGGCGCGGCGGCGCTGCTTCGGCGGCAGCGAATCCGTGGCGTGGCCGAACAGGCGGGCGATGGCTGTGCGCAACATGACGGGCTCCTCGTGCGGGGGCGGCACGGGGTATCGGGCGCAAGGGGCTCGAAGCCCGCGAAACCGCAGGGCGCGATGCTAGGAGCGGGCGGCGTAGCGCCGACTTAGAGCCAGCTTAGAAGGGCCTTGGCGGCGGGCCTGAATCTAGGGGGGGCCGCCCGGCGGGCAGAACGGCGAACGGCGTGCCCTGTTGCCGGCAAAAGGCCAGGCGGCGGTGCAATTCGTCGGCCAGCGGGTCGATCTCGAGCCCGCTCGCATACCAGTCGGCTGCGCGGGGCCAGGCGCCGGTGGTTTCGAGCCGACCGCCCACGAGCAGCATCATCCGGTTGAATCGGATGTGCAGCCGCGTTTGGTAGTCGAGCATCCAGGGCCGTGGTTCCTCGCGTTGCAGGAAACGGCCTTGATAGAGCTGCAGCGCGGCGCCGGGGTCCGCCAGACCGGCCGCGGCCGGATCGCGTGCGCCGCAAAGCAACTCGGCCGCCAGCCGCTCGAAGGCCCAGGCATCGACCCAGCACACACGCGGGTTCAGGCTCAGCCGCGCATCGTTGACGACGACCGCATCGCGATGGCCCAGCAGTGTGCGCAGCCGGTGCAGCGTGTTGTCCAGCAGGTTGCGCGGGTCCAGGCTGTGCTGGTCCGGCCAGAGCGCGTCGCAGACGCGGTTCGCGCTGACCTCGCGCCCGCCGAGCGCGATCAGCGCCTGCAGCAGTTCGACCGGCTTGTGCGCCAGCCGCACCGACTCACCCAGCGGATGGCCGCCGCGCACGATGCAGAAACGTCCGAGTGTGCGGACGGCCACGGGTTGCAGGATCGCGGTCACGTTCCCTCCGTCACTCGCCGCTTCTCCGCGCTGTCGACGGTCTGCGACTTGGCGGGATGCGAAGCGCCGCGAGCGTACTCCTTCCGGCCTGTCTGCAAAAGGCCCGGATCACGGGAGCGAACAGGTCGCAGGCGAGGGCGGCAACGCATACGCGCGACCCGCCGCCTCTTAGGCCAGGCGCTGATCGCGGATCGGACTGCGTCCGGCCATCGGCCGGGGCAGACCCGGCGTCAGCGGTGGGGCAGGTAACGCACCGACAAGACGCCTTCGATCCGCGCCAGGCTGGCCACCACGGTGTCGCTGACCGCACTGTCCACGTCCACCAGCGTATAGGCCATGTCGCCGCGCGACTTGTTGACCATGTTGTGGATGTTCAGCCCGGCGTTGGCCATCGCGGTCGAGATCTGGCCGAGCATGTTGGGCACGTTGGCGTTGGCGATCGCGAGGCGGTAGGCCGACTCGCGCGCCATGCTCACCGCGGGGAAGTTCACCGCGTTGGCGATGTGCCCTTGCTCGAGGTAGTCGCGCACCTGGTCGACCACCATCACGGCGCAGTTCTCCTCGGCCTCGCGTGTGGAGGCGCCCAGGTGCGGCAGCGCGATCACCTTGTCGTGCCCCATCAGCGCGGGCTCGGGGAAGTCGCACACGTATTGCCCGAGCCGCCCGCCCGCCAGCGCCTCGACGACGGCGTCGTTGCTCACGATGCCGTCGCGGCTGAAATTCATCAGCACGGCACCCGGGCGCATCAGGCCGATGTTGGCGGCATTGACGAGGCCACGCGTGGCGTCCAGCAGCGGCACGTGCAACGTGACGAACTGCGCCTGGCGCAGCACGTCGTTGACGCTGCCCGCGCGCCGCACCTGCGAGGGCAGGCTCCAAGCGGCGTCGACCGTGATCTCGGGATCGAAGCCGAGCACGTTCATGCCGAGTTTGATGGCTGCGTCGGCCACCAGGCAGCCGATCTTGCCCAGGCCCACGATGCCCAGCGTCTGTCCTGCGATCTCGTAGCCCGCGAACGCCTTCTTGCCGTCTTCGACCACCTTGTCGAGGTCGGCCGAGCCGGCGTCCAGCGCGGCGACGAAGCGCATCGCCGGCGCCAGGTTGCGCGCCGCCATCAGCATGCCGGCGAGCACGAGTTCCTTCACCGCGTTGGCGTTCGCGCCCGGCGCATTGAAGACCGGCACGCCGCGCGCACTCATCGCCTTGACGGGGATGTTGTTGGTGCCCGCGCCGGCGCGGCCGATCGCCATCACGCTGGCCGGGATGTCCATCGCATGCATGTCGGCCGAGCGCACCAGCACGGCGGCGGGACGGGCCTCGTCCTTGCCGACGCGGTAGCGTTCGGCCGGCAGGCGCGACAGCCCCTGCGCCGAGATCTGGTTCAGCACCAGGATGGCGGCGCGGTCAGGCATGCTGGGCCTCGAATTCCTTCATGTAGGCCACGAGCGCGCGTACGCCCTCGATCGGCATCGCGTTGTAGATCGACGCCCGCATGCCGCCCACCGAGCGGTGGCCCTTGAGCTGCACCATCCGGCGCGCCTGCGCGCCCTTCAGGAAGGCCTCGTCCAGCGCCTCGTCCTTCAGGCGGAACGGCACGTTCATGAGCGAGCGGCAGTCGCGTGCCACCGGGCAGCTGTAGAACGTCGTGGCGTCGAGATAGTCGTACAGCACCGCCGCCTTGGTGCGGTTGTGCGCGGCCATCGCCTCCAGCCCGCCGCGCGACTTGATCCAGTTGAAGACCAGCCCGGCGATATAGATCGAATAGGTGGGCGGCGTGTTGTACATCGACTCGTTGTCGGCCACCGTCTTGTAGTCGAACGCCGTCGGCGTGGCCGGCAGCGCCTGGCCCAACAGGTCTTCGCGCACGATCACGATCGTCAAACCCGACGGTCCCATGTTCTTCTGCGCACCGGCGTAGATGAGCCCGTATTTCGACACGTCCACCGGGCGCGAGAGGATGTCGCTCGACATGTCGGCCACCAGCGGCACGTGGCCCACGTCGGGGGTGGCCTGGTACTGCACGCCGCCGATGGTCTCGTTCGAGCAGATGTGCACGTAGGCGGCATCGGGGTCGAGCGCCCAGCCGCCACGCGGCGGGATCGACGTGTACTGCCCCGCCTTGCCGCTGGCCGCGACGTTGACCTTGCAGTAGCGCTGCGCCTCCTTGATCGACTTCTTCGACCATTCGCCGGTGTCGATGTAGTCGGCCGAGGCCTTGCCACGCAGCAGGTTCATCGGGACGATCGCGTTTTCGGCGATCGCGCCGCCCTGCATGAAGAGCACCTTGTAGTTGGCCGGCACGGCCAGCAGCTCGCGCAGCAGCGCCTCGGCCTCGGCGGCGATGGATATGAACTCCTTGCCGCGGTGGCTCATCTCCATCACCGACATGCCCGAGCCGTGCCAGTCGAGCATCTCTGCGGCGGCGGTCTGGAGCACCGATTCGGGCAGCGCGGCGGGGCCGGCGCTGAAATTGAAGACGCGGGTCATGGTCGAGGGTCTTTCAGGAGGTTCGGTGAGGGGGCGACGCGCCCCGGGGGCGGCGCGGTGAGGCATTATCCGGGCTGCGGCAGCGTGGCTGCCCGCCCCATCAACCCGAGGAGAACCCCAGTATGGCCAAGCCCATGTTCGACCAGGACGCCCTGATCTCGATGTTCGAGAACGCCACCGCCAAGGGCAGCGCGCAGCTTCAGAAGGCCGTTTCCGACGCCACACTGAAGGCGCTGCAGGGGCGCGAGCTGACACTGAAGAACATCCGCTCGTCCTTGAAATCGGTGTCGGACGCGGCGGGCGCCGGCGCGGCCAAGAACGTGGCCGGGCTCGACGTGGAAGACCTGCTCGACAAGGCTGTCGCCGGCATGGACGACGCCGTGCTCAAGGCGGTGGACGCCAACCGCGCGGCTCTGCAGCAGTTCGTCGCGCAGGGCGCGGACATGCGCGACAAACACCTGAAGAAGGCCATCGGCGACCTGGAGAAGATGGAAGACACCTTCTTCGACGCGATGAAGAAGGCGGCCGAAGGTGCATCCGCCCCGTTGGCCGGCGCGTGGAGCCAGGTGCTCGAGAAGATGCAGGCCGGCGGCACGTTGACCGGCACGCAGGCGGCGACCACGGTGGAGGACCTCACGGCGAAGATGCAGACCGCCGTGCGCGACACCCGTGCCGCCAGCATGCGTGCGGCGCAGGCGATGGCCGAGAGCTATACGGCGATGGTCAGCGGCGTGCTGATCGGCATGTCCGATGCGATGCAGCAGGGCACGGCGGCCAAGGCGCCGGCCCGTCGCAAATAAGCGCAGCGGACCCACCCACACCAGCCGGGCCGCACCATGAAGGATGTCGTCATCAGCGGTACCGGGCTGTACAAGCCGCCGCACATCATCACCAACGCCGAATTGGTGGAGGCGTTCAACGCCTATGCGGCGCTGCAGAACGAGAAGAACGCAGCGCGCATCGCGGCCGGCGAGGTGGCGCCGATGGTCACTTCGTCGGTGGAGTTCATCGAGAAGGCGTCGGGCATCAAGCAGCGCTACGTGATCGACAAGGTGGGCGTGCTCGACCCCACGCGCATGAAACCGCATTTCGAGCCGCGCGCCGACGAAGACCTGAGCCTGATGGCCGAGATCGCGGTCTCGGCGGCCCGGCAGGCCATGGACGCAGCGGGCAAGACGGGCGCCGATATCGACGGCGTGCTTTGCGCGGCCGCCAACATGCAGCGTGCCTACCCGGCGATGGCGGTCGAGATCCAGCAGGCGATCGGCGCCGGCGGCTACGGGTTCGACATGAACGTGGCCTGCTCGTCGGCCACCTTCGCGATCGAGCAGGCCGTCAACGCCGTGCGATGCGGTACCGCGAAGTGCGTGCTCGTGGTGAACCCCGAGATCACGTCGGCGCACCTCGAATGGCGCGACCGCGATTGCCACTTCATCTTCGGCGACGTGTGCACCGCGGTGATCGTCGAGGCGGCCGAGACGGCCACCTCGGCCGACCGCTGGCAGGTGCTCGGCACGCGCCTCGTGACGCAGTTTTCCAACCACATCCGCAACAACGCGGGCTTCATGAACCGGTGCGAGGACACCGACCCCGACGCCCGCGACAAGACTTTCCGCCAGGAAGGCCGCAAGGTCTTCAAGGAGGTGGTGCCTATGGCGGCCGAGCACATCGAGCGGCACCTGCACGACCTGGGCTTCGAGACCACGCAAGCGCGCCGCTACTGGTTGCACCAGGCCAACCTCGGCATGAACCAGCTCGTGATCAGGAAGCTCGTCGGCGGCGAGGTCGGCGACGACCTGGCGCCGCTGATCCTGGACGAGTACGCCAACACCGCGTCGGCCGGCTCGATCATCGCGTTCCACCTGCACCATGCCGACCTGAAGACGGGCGACGTGGGTGTGATCTGCTCGTTCGGTGCGGGCTATTCGATCGGCAGCGTGGTGGTCAAGCGTCTCTGACCAGGCCGCCTTGTTATGCTTGTCCGGGCCCGGCACTTGCCGGGCTCTTCTTTTTGTACTTTGCACATGTTCAAGAACGCACTCATCTACCGCATCGAACACTGGGACCAGCCACCGCTCGCCGAGATCCAGGACCGCCTGTCCAAGTCGCCGTTCGTCGAATGCGGCCAGACGCAGCCCGAATCCGCCGGCTGGGTTGCGCCGCGGGGCGACAAACACGCGCCGCTGGCCGAAACCGTGGCCGGCCAGGTGGTGGTCAAGCTGTGCATCGAGACCAAGGCCGTGCCGGGCGGCGTGGTCAAGTCGCAGGTGCAGGACCGGCTCGACAAGATCGAGCAGGAGACCGGCCGGCGCCCCAAGGGCAAGGCCGTCAAGGAGCTGAAGGAGCAGGTGGTGCACACGTTGCTGCCGCGTGCCTTTCCAAAGCGTGCCGATACGCTGGTCTGGCTGGACCCGGCCGCGCGCATCGTCTGGGTGGGCGCCGGCAGCACCAAGCGCGCCGATGCCGTGGTCACGCGATTGATCGAATGCCTCGGCGGCGCTTTGAAGCTGGGGCTGCTGCAGACCGCGCAGTCGCCCGCGGTGGCGATGTCGCACTGGCTGGCCGAGAAGGAAGCGCCGCGCGCCTTCAGCATCGACCGTGATTGCGAGCTCAAACAACCCGACAGCGAAAAGTCCACGGTGCGTTATGCGCGCCATACGCTGGACATCGACGAGGTGGGCGAGCACATCAAGCAGGGCAAGCTGCCAACGCAGCTGGCGTTGACCTGGAACGGCCGCGTCTCGTTCGTGCTGACCGAGGCCTTGACGCTGAAGAAGATCCAGCTGCTCGACGTGGTGCTCGAAGGCGCCGGGGTCGATGCCGCGCAATCCGGCAAGGACGACGCGGGTTTCGATGCCGACGTGGCCATTGCCACCGGCGAACTGCGCCTGATGCTGCCGGACCTGATCGAGGCGCTCGGCGGCCTGCATGAACGCCAGGCCGTTGCGGCAACGCCGGAACGGACGACGGCGCGACCGGCGGCAGCCGAGCCGGCCTGAGTCGAAGATTCGTCGGCGCGAAACGAGGCGAGGGGCGGCTCACGGCCGAGGCTGTGTGAAAACCCCCTCACACCGCGCCTGACTGATCCGTAGAGTTGGTGGACATATCGAGCAGCGGAGCTGATATGTCGAGATTCATTGAAGGCCAGGACCGACAGCAGGTGACGCTGTTGCCAGAGTGTCTGGACGACTTCATCGGTGAGGACAATCCGGTTCGCGTCATTGACGCTTTCGTGGCGGAGTTGAACCTCGGCGAGTTGGGCTTCGATCGGACGGTGCCGGCAGCCACGGGCCGCCCGGCGTACGACCCGGCGGTGCTCCTGAAGGTCTACATCTACGGCTACCTGAACCGGGTGCAGAGCAGCCGGCGCTTGGAGCACGAGTGCCAGCGCAACGTCGAGGTGATGTGGTTGACGGGCCGCCTGGCACCGGACTTCAAGACCATCGCCGACTTCAGGCGCGACAACGGCGCCGGCATCCGCAACGTCTGCCGCCGCTTCGTGGTCCTGTGCCGAGACCTTAAGCTGTTCGCACAGGGCGCGGTGGCCATAGACGGAAGCAAGTTCAAGGCAGTGAACAGCCGCGACCGCAACTTCACGCCTGCCAAGGTCGACAAGCGTAAAGAGCAGATCGAGGAGAGCATCCAGCGCTACATGTCGGCCCTGGACACCGCCGACCGCACCTTGCCGCTGCTGGAATTCGGCCCGCGGTACGCGCACCTCACGGACAAGATCAAGACACTGCGCGAGCAGATGCGTCGCATGGACCAGATGAAGGAGCGGCTGAAGGAGGAGCCCGACGGGCAACTCTCGCAAACCGATCCAGACGCCCGATCGATGATGTCGCAGGCTAAGGGCACGGGCCTGGTGGGCTACAACGTGCAGGCGGCGGTGGATGCCAAGCACCACCTCATCGTCGCGCACGAGGTCACCAACGTCGGCCACGACCGAGCGCAGTTGAGCAAGATGGCGCTCGCTGCACGGCAGGCGATGGGCAAGAAGCAGCTGAAGGCCTATGCCGACCGCGGCTACTTCATGGGCCCCGAGATCAAGGCCTGCCACGACGCCGGCATCAAGGCCTTCGTGCCCAAGCCGATGACATCCAACGCCAAGGCCATGGGCCGGTTCGACAAGAGCGACTTCATCTACATCGCGCGAGACGACGAGTACCAGTGCCCCGCAGGACAACGCGCCACCTACAGGTACACGCGCGAAGAAAACGGACAGCAGATCCGTCGCTACTGGAGCAGCGAGTGCGCCGGATGCACGATGAAGTCCCAATGCACGACGGCCGACTACAGGCGCATCTCGCGCTGGGAGCATGAGCCCGTGATCGAGGCGATGCAGCGAAGGCTGGACCGCCAGCCCGACGCCATGACGCTGCGACGACGGACCGTGGAGCACGTGTTCGGCACACTCAAACACTGGATGGGCTCGACGCACTTTCTCACGCGAACGCTCGAGCACGTCAGCACCGAAATGAGCCTGCATGTGCTGGCATACAACCTCAAGCGGGTCTTGCGGGTGCTTGGCATAGCCAAAACGATGAAGGCGATGAAGTTGGCGGGCGCGTGAGCGCTTCTTATGCCCACACAGAGGATGTAGAACGCTGGAATCGGCGCCGGCCGGTATATCGCGCAACTGAGCGCACTGGATGCTCAAGTGGCGCGCAGGGAGCCCCTGAAAGGCTCCGCAGCGGGACGTTGGCTTGCGCGGGCCCGTGCAGACGCGTCGAAGCAGTTCTCACACGGACTCGGCCGATAGCGGTCGAGATTGCGCGCTCTTTTTTGCCGCCTGCTATCGCCGCACTTTCGTCATAAATCGAGCAGCGGTGGAACAGCAAACAGCCGCCAACCTCACGCCAGCAGGTCCCGCG
>JAHECD010000163.1 GCA_024641945.1 Rubrivivax sp.
TGGCGATCGCCGGCCTCGCAGCACCCCTGGGCGCGTCGGCCCTGACCCTTGTCGACAGCAAATCCGGCCAAGCCAACGTCCGGCCCCAAGGCGGCGTGCAGCCGTCCTCGACGCCAACGGCGGAGTCTTCCAACCCTGCGGAGCCATCGGCCCTGCTGCTGGGCCTGGCCGCCGTGGTGGGCATCGGCTACGTCGTCGGCCGCCGCTCGGGTCGCGACTGACCTGCACGGCACCCGGTCACGCGACGGGCTGCCTCGGGCAGCCCGTCGCGCTTTTGGCGGCATGATGCGCATCGCATGCTGACCGTCGACAAACTCCGCAAGTCCTTTGCCGATTCCACCGTGTTCGACGGGGTCTCGCTGCACGTTGCAAGCGGCGAATTCGTCGCGCTGCTGGGTGAATCCGGCGTCGGCAAGTCCACGCTCCTGAACTGCATCGCCGGGCTGGACACCCCCGATGGCGGGCGCGTATCGATTGGCGATGCCGATCTCGGCCAGCTGGACGACGATGGACGAGCGCACCTGCGGCGCGAGCGGCTGGGCTTCGTCTTCCAGGCCTTCCACGTGCTGCCGCACCTGAGCGTGGCAGAGAACGTGGAGCTCCCCCTGCGGCTGCTCGGACGGCCTGACCGGGCCCACGTCGAGGCCCTGCTGTCGGACGTCGGCCTGGCGGGGCTGGGCGGGAGGATGCCGGCGCAATTGTCGGGTGGACAGTTGCAGCGAGTGGCCATTGCGCGTGCCGTGGTGCACGGGCCGTCGCTGATCCTCGCCGACGAGCCCACCGGCAATCTCGACCCCACCACCGCCGCACGTGTGCTGGACGTGCTGCTGCACCAGGCCCACGCACGTGGCGCGGCCTGTCTGCTCGTGACGCATTCGCAGGCCGCGGCCCAGCGAGCCGACCGCACGCTGCTGCTCTGCGCCAGCGGGGTCACGCCGATGGCCTGATTCGCAACCCCTGGCGACGGTCCCGGCCCCCTGTGCAGGCCGAACAGCGCGCCCCCCCGCGCGCGGCGGACGCGTGACGCCGCTGAACCGCACAATCGGCTGCCCATGCCGCGAGCCCCCGATCCCTCCCATCGCCTGCGCAACACCCGGCCCGTCGCACTGATCCACCTGCTGCCGCTCGTGTGGCGCGATTGGCAACACCACCCGTGGCGGCACGGCATGGCCGTGCTCGCCGTGGCCGTCGGCGTGGCGCTCGCGTGGTCGGTGCATCTGATCAACGGGTCCGCACTGGCCGAGTTCTCGGCCGCCGTGCGAACCGCCAACGGCGAGCCCGATGCCGTGCTGCGTGGGCCGCGCGACGGCTTCGACGATGCCTTGATCGAAACGATCGCCGCAGCCCCGGAGGTGTCGCGCGCGAGCCCCGTCATCGAAATCGACACCTACGCGGCGATGCCCACCGGCAAGCGCCTGCCGGTGCGCGTGCTCGGCATCGATGCGCTGGTGGCGGCGCCGATCTCGCCCGAACTCGTTCCGCGCCCCGCTGACGGCGCCGATCGGCTCGCGGTGCTCGACCCCGACCGGGTCTTCGTCAATGCCAGCGCACGCGAGCAACTGGGTGTGCTCGACGGCGACACCGTCGCATTGCAGTCCGGGCCAGGTTGGCAACGGCTGCGTGTCTCCGGCAGCGTGCCTGCGGGCGGCACGCCTTTGATGGTGATGGACATCGCGGGTGCGCAGGCGCATTTCGGCATGGCCGGGCGGCTGTCGCGCATCGACCTGCGGTTGCGTGCCGGCGGCCGCATCGAGGCGCTCCTGCGGAGCTTGCCACCCGACGTGCAGCCGGTGAAGCCGGACGATGGCGTCCAGCGAATCTCCAACCTGTCGCGCGCCTACCGCGTCAACCTCACCGTGCTCGCGCTGGTGGCGCTGTTCGTCGGCGCGTTCCTGGTCTTTTCCGTCGTCGCGCTGTCGGTCGCGCAGCGCACGCCGCAGTTGGCACTGTTGGGCGTGCTGGGGCTGTCCGCGCGCGAGCGGCGCGCGCTCGTGCTGGGCGAATGCGCGGCGCTCGGTGTGCTCGGCAGCCTGATCGGCCTGGCGCTCGGTGCCGCGATGGCGGCGGCCGCCTTGCGCTGGCTGGCCGGCGACATGGGCGGCGGCTACTTTCCGGGCATCGTGCCGCCGCTGCGAATGGACTGGGCCGGTCTCGCCGCCTTCGGGCTCCTGGGCACGGCGTCGGCGGTGATCGGCGGGTGGGTGCCAGCGCAACGCGCGCAGTCGCTGGCCCCGGCGCTTGCACTCAAGGGGCTGGGGCTGCCGGGCGGGCATCATCTGCCGGCCTGGCCGCCGCTCGCCTTGCTGGTGGCGGGCGGTTTGCTCGCACTGTTGCCGCCGCTGGGTGGTCTGCCGGTGGCGGCCTATGCGTCGGTGGCGGCACTCCTCTTCGGCGGTGTGGCGCTGGTGCCCTGGGTCGTGAATGCGCTGCTGGGGGCCGCACCCTCCCCACGCGGTGCACTGCCGCTGCTCGCGCTGCAGCGCGCACGTTTCCAGCGCGACACCGCCACCGCCGCGGTGGCCGGCGTGGTGGCGAGCCTGGCGTTGTCGGTCGCGCTGACGGTGATGGTCACGAGCTTCCGCACCGGCGTGGCGCAGTGGCTCGACAGCGTGCTGCCAGCCGACCTGTATGCGCGCACGGCGTCCAGCAGCGCAGCCGGCGACCAGGCCTGGCTGGAGGCCGGTTTCGTAAGCACGGCCGCCGCGCTGCCCGGTGTGGCGCGTGTGCAGGGCGCGCGAAACCGCGCGCTGCAGCTCGCCACCGCACAACCGGCCGTCGCGTTGATCGCCCGCGAATTGCCGGACCCCGCGGCCGTGCTGCCGCTGCTTGGGCCGCCACTCGCGGGGCGGGCTGGCGAGACCGGGGTGTACGTGACCGAGGCGATGGTGGCACTGTACGGCGCGCAACAAGGTGGCCTGATCACGTTGCCACTGGCGGGGCGCGACGTGCCCGTCCGCGTGCTCGGTGTGTGGCGTGATTTCGCGCGGCAGTTCGGCGCGGTGGCGATGGACCGCCAAGCCTACGTATCACTGACCGGCGATACCCGCATCAACGATCTCGCGCTGTGGTTGAAACCCGGTGCCGACGTCGCCGCGGTGCAGCAGGCACTGCGCGCTGCGGCGCCCGACCCGTCCATGCTCGACTTCGCGGCGACGAGCGAACTGCGCCGCCTCTCGCTCGCCATCTTCGACCGCAGCTTCGCGGTCACCTACTACCTGCAAGCCGTGGCCATCGGCATCGGGCTCGTGGGCATCGGGGCCAGCCTGTCGGCGCAGGTCCTGGCGCGGCGCAAGGAATTCGGCCTGCTCGCCCACCTCGGGTTGACACGGCGGCAGGTGATCGGCGTCGTCACCGGCGAAGCCGCCGCGTGGCTCGCCGCGGGCACGCTCGCCGGCCTGCTGCTGGGCCTGGCGATCAGTGTGGTGCTTGTCCATGTGGTCAACCCACAAAGCTTCCACTGGACGATGGACCTCGTGCTGCCGTACGGCCGGTTGTTGCTGCTGTGCGCTGCGGTGATGGCGGCCGGCATCGCCACCGCGGCCTTCAGCGCACGCGCCGCCGTCTCCCGCTCGGCCGTGCTGTCGGTCAAGGAGGACTGGTGAGCCCGCGCCGCCGCGCCGCGCTGCTGGCCGCTGCCGGGCTGGCCATCGACGTGCGCGCTGGGCCGTCGGCCACGCCGGCCGACGACGGCGCCGTTCGACGTGGCCGCACCCTCGTCTTTCCGCGCGACCACGGTGCGCACACCACCAGCCGCATCGAGTGGTGGTACACCACCGGTTGGCTGCGAGCCGCCGGGCGCGAGGGGCTGATCGGCTTCCAGGTCACGTTCTTCCGCAGCCGCACCGGGCTGGCCGAAACCCTGCAAAGCCGCTTTGCGCCGCGCCAGCTGCTGTTTGCACACGCCGCGGTCACCGATGTCGCCGCGGGTCGTCACGTGCACGCCGACCGCGTGGCACGATGGTCGGGCGACACGGCCGCGTTGCGCGCCGTGGCGTCGTCCGCAGACACCCACGTCGTGCTGGACGATTGGCACCTCGAGCGGCACGGGCGCGGGCCGGCGGGCGCGCTCTACGAGGCCGCCGTCGCCGGGCCGGGGTTCGACCTCGCCTTGCAGCTGCAGCCGACGCAGCCCGTGCTGTTGCAGGGCGACGCCGGGTTCTCGCGCAAAGGCCCGCAGGAAACGCAGGCGAGCCACTACGTGAGCGAGCCGCAATTGGCGGTCGCCGGCCGTGTCACGCTGAACGGCCGGGCGTGGGACGTGCAGGGTCGCGGCTGGCTCGACCACGAATGGAGCGACGAATTGCTGCACCCGCAGGCCGTGGGCTGGGACTGGATCGGCATGAACCTGGACGATGGCGGTGCGCTCACCGCCTTCCGCCTGCGCCGGGCCGATGGGTCGGTGCTGTGGGCCGGTGGCAGCTGGCGCGCGAGCGGTGGCCACACACGCGCGTTCGGTCCCGACGACGTGCGCTTCACGGCGGGTCGGTCGTGGCGCAGCCCGGGGTCCAACGCCACCTATCCCGTCGAATGGCAGGTGCAAACGCCGATGGGCCGGTTCACGGTGCGGGCCTTGCTCGACGCGCAGGAACTCGACAGCCGCGCGTCGACCGGCAGTGTCTACTGGGAAGGCCTGTCGGAGCTGCTCGACCCGCAGGGCCGCCGCACCGGCCTGGGCTACCTCGAGATGACCGGTTATGTCGCTGCACTGCGCCTTTGAGGGCCCTTCGTGCCGCGGGGTTGCGGAGGGTCAAGGCGCCGTGACGGCAGCCGCCCCAGACTGATCCGCATGGTCCCCGTCAAGGGGCCACCACACAACCGATGGAGACAACGATGGCCGCCGCCCCGCTGTTCATCGACCGCATCGACGCGGCCGTGGACCACGTCCTGGATACCGTACCGGGCGACATCGTGCTCGGCATTCCGCTGGGCATCGGCAAGCCCAATCCATTCGTCAATGCGCTGTACCGCCGCATCAAGGCGAATCCCGCGCGGCGGCTGCGCATCATCACCGCACTGTCGCTCGAGAAACCGGTCGGCAAGAGCGACCTCGAGGCCCATTTCCTCGCCCCGCTGGTCGACCGGCTGTTCAAGGACTACCCCGACCTCGACTACGTGAAAGACCTGCATGCGAACACGCTGCCGCCGAATATCCAGGTGCGCGAGTTCTTCATGAAGACCGGGGACTATCTGGGCAACCCGGCCGCGCAGCAGGGCTACATCTCCACCAACTACACCTTCGTCGCACGCGACATGGCGGTGCAGGGGATGAACGTGATCGCCCAGGCCGTCGCGGCCCGCGGCGACCCCGGTGACGGCGGCGCCATGCGGCTGAGCCTTTCGAGCAACCCGGACGTGACGTTCGAGATCCTCGAGCGTTATGCCGAGCGCGGCCAGCCGCTGCTCAAGGTGGCGGTGATCAACCGGCAGATGCCCTTCATGCCGAACGGCGCCGAGGTCCTGCCGTCGATTTTCGACCTCGTGATCACCGACCCCGCGGCCACGCACACGCTTTTCGGCCCGCCGAATGCCAAGGTTTCGACGCCGGACTATGCAATCGGCCTGCACGCGTCCAGCCTCGTCGCCGACGGCGGCACACTGCAGATCGGCATCGGCTCGCTCGGGGACTCGATCGCGCAGGCGCTGATCGTGCGGGATCGGCATGGCGACGAATACCGCCGCATGCTCGAGACGCTCTGCCCCGATGGCACGGCCGGGCGCGAATTCGGACGCTTCGACCGCGGCCTCTACGGCTGCTCCGAGATGTTCGTCAACGGCTTCATGCGCCTGATCGAAGCCGGCATCATCCGGCGCGAGGTGTTCGCCGACCTCACGCTACAGGAATTGCTGAACAGCGGGCGGCTCGCCGACGAAACGGTGACGCCCGATACGTTGCGCGCCCTGATGGACGCGGGCCGCGTGCGCTCGCCGCTCGGGCCCGAAGACCTGTCGTTCCTGCAGCGTTTCGGTATCTTGCGGCCCGAAGTCCGGCTCGACGGCGAGACGCTTTCGTTCGGCGCCGTGCACTGCAGCGCCGACCTGTTCGACGATGGGTCGTTCGCGTGCATCACGCAAAAGATGCTCGGCCCGCGCCTGCGTGGCGGCATCAGCATGACGGGCGGCTTCTTCCTGGGGCCGCAGGACTTCTACGAGCGGCTGCGCACGATGCCGGCGCATGAGCTCGCCAAGATCGACATGACCCGCATCGACTTCATCAACCAGCTCTACGGCCAGGGGGAGTTGAAGCGTGCGCAGCGGCGCAAGGCCCGTTTCATGAACACCACCATGATGGTCACCGCGCTCGGCGCGGCGGTGAGCGACGCGCTCGACACCGGCGAGGTGGTCAGCGGCGTGGGCGGGCAGTACAACTTCGTGGCGATGGCCCACGCCCTGCCCGACGCGCGCCTGCTGATGATGCTGCGCGCCACGCACGACAACAAGGACGGGCTGCACAGCAGCATCGTCTGGAGCTATGGCCATGTGACCATCCCGCGCCACCTGCGCGACATCGTCATCACCGAATACGGTGCGGCCGATTTGCGTGGCCAGCCCGACAGCGAGGTGATCCAGCGCCTGATCGCGATCACCGACTCGCGTTTCCAGGACGACCTGGTCAAGCAGGCCAAGGCACACGGCAAACTGCCGCGCGACTACGTGGTGCCGGACCGCTACCGGCAGAACCTGCCGCAGGCGCTGGAGGACCAGCTGCGCCCCTGGGCCGAGACCGGGCTGCTGCCCGAATTTCCGTTCGGCACCGAACTCACCGACGACGAACTCCACATCGTGCGCGCGCTGAAGAAGCTCAAGCACGCGACGCAGCATCCCGCCGAACTGGCCACGCTCGCCCTGCGCAGCCTGTGGCAGGACCGCGAGGCCCCGCCCGCCTACCTGGAGCGGCTCGGCCTGGCCGACGCGCACGGGTTCAAGGACCTGATCGTGCGACGGCTCTTCGCAGGCAACCTTTAGCTGCCTGCGGGCCGAGAAACGATCACTCGGGCTCGATCTTCGCTGCGCGGATCACGTCGCCCCAGCGCTTGATCTCCGACTGCAGGAGAGACTGGAGTTCGGCCGGCGAGCCGGCCTGGACCGTCACGCCCAGCTTGCCGAGACGGGACTGCACGTCGGGCGTGGCCAGCGCCTCGCGAACGGCGCGGTTCAGCCGCTCGACGATCGCCGGCGGCGTGGCCACCGGTGCCGCCAACGCGTTCCACGACGCCACGTTGTAACCCGCCACGCCCTGCTGCTGCACCGTCGGCACGCCGGGCAGCAACGGATTGGCGCGTGCCG